>JAREAF010000187.1 GCA_029240475.1 Rhodospirillales bacterium
TCGAATCCGCCGTCGAGGAGTGGCATGGCGACGGCGCCACAATCCTCGACCTCCTGACCGAGCAGCGCAGCACCCTGCCCTTCGATTCGCTGGTGCTGGCGACCACCAATGTGCCGGAGGCGAGCCTCGCGGCGGAGCTCGCGAGCAGCGGGCTGGAGCTGCATCTCATCGGCGACGCGCTCGCCACCCGCCAGGCGCCGGCGGCGATCTTCGAGGGGCGACGGCTGGGGCTGAGGCTTTAGAGGCCAGCGATCACCCCCACCCCAACCCTCTCCCGTCGAGGGGGAGGGGGAAGAAAGTGCGGGCTCAAATCCTCTCCCCCCTTGCGGGGGAGGGTCAGGGAGGGGGGTTCCGGTTCCCGGCGGTCAGTAAATGGGTCACTCACCCCTTCCGCCCGCGCACGGCCCAGGCGCGGGCGATGAGGCGGATGCTGCCGTCCGCCTCCGTGGGCAAGCTCGCGCGCAGGCGCTCGCGCAAAGCCGCGCGCCCCTCCTCGCTCAGGCTCATGCAATAAGCGGGCGCGGGCGCCTGGCCGCCGAGGAACGGCGCCCAGTAATCCTCGAAGTCGCGGAAATGAGTCGGCACGTCGATCGCGCGCGTCTCCACACGCGCGAAGCCCGCATCCTCGAACAGCGCCTGAAGCGGTTCGGGCCGGCAGTTCGGGAATCTTCGGCCCTCGTCCACCTCGTCGCCGCGCGGATCGAGCGCGGCCGCCGCGTCCCAGAAGCGGCGCATCATCTCCATCCTGCCTGCATAGTCCCAGACATAGAGCGCGGCCTCGCCGCCGGGCCGCAGCACCCGCGCCATCTCCTCCGCCGCGCGGGCCTGGTCCGGCACGAAATTGAGCACGAGGCCGGAGACGACCCGGTCGAACTCAGCCGCCTCGAAGGGCAGCGCCTGCGCGTCGGCCTGCCGCAGCTCGGCCCGAGACCCGAGCCGATGCCGCGCATAGTCGAGGAAGCCCGCGGACGGATCGATGCCGGCCAGGCGTTTGGGCGTGCAGCGCTCGGCCACGGCCTCGGCGAGCGCGCCGGTGCCGCAGCCGACATCGAGCCAATCGAGCGCGGCGGGCGCATCGATCCACGCCAGGAAGTCGCGCGCGACCAGCCGGCTCCAGCGCCCGACATAGGGCTCGTAGATCTCGCCGCTGGCCCATCGCGTCTTCGGCGCTTCGGACATGGCGCTCCTCCCTTCGATGGCGTTCCCGGAGTTTAGCCCCATCCTTCGCGGGCTGGACGGCTTTCTCGGCCGGCCGCAAACTGTGTCACCTTCGACCCTCCGAGGAGTTCCCGACATGCAGCTCATCGACGCCGAACGCACCCACGCGCTGCTCGACTATCCAGGGCTGGTCGAGGCCTTGCGCGAGCTCTATCGGCGCGGCGTCGACCGGCTGGAGCGCATGGGCCTGAGCCAATCGCTGCCGCAGGGCGGCACGAATGATTGGCTGCTGCTGCCGGCCTGGCAGTACGGACGGAACTTCGGGGCCAAGCTGGTCTCGATCTTCCCGGGCAACGCGGCCAAGGGGAAGGAGTCGATCCTCGGCATCTACGCGCTCTTCGACGGCGAGACGGGCGAGCCCCTGGCGGTGATCGACGGCGCCGCGCTCACCGTGCGCAAGACCGCCGCCAACTCCGCGCTGGCGGCCACCTATCTCGCCCGCAAGGACGCCGCGCGCCTGCTGATGGTCGGCGCGGGCGCGATGGCGCCGCACCTCATCACGGCGCACGCCGCGGTCCGCCCGATCCGCGAGGTGAAGATCTGGAACCGGAGCATCGAGCGCGCGCGCAAGGTCGCCTCCGGGCTGAAGCTGGACCGCGTGCGCGTCGAGGCCGCGAGCGATCTGGAATCCGCCGCGCGCTGGGCGGATGTGATCTCCTGCGCCACCATGGCGAAGGAACCGCTCATCAAGGGCGCGTGGCTGAAGCCCGGCACGCATCTCGATCTCGTCGGCAGCTTCCGCCCCGACATGCGCGAGGCGGACGACGACTGCGTGCGGCGGGCCAAGCGGCACTATGTCGATGCGCGCCTCACCACGCTGGAGGAGTCCGGGGACATCATCGATCCGGTCGCCTCGGGCTTGATCGATCCCGACAAGCTGATCGAGACCTTTCAGCTCGCGCGCGGCGAGGCGCCGGGCCGCATCGACGCGGACGAGATCACCTTCTTCAAGTCCGGCGGCGGCGGGCACGAGGATCTCGGCACCGCGCAGTATCTCTTGAAGCGGCTTCAGTCCGGCGCCTGAGCCGAGCGCGGCGCGGGACCAAACGCGGCGACCAGGAGGAATCCGAGCGCGGCGCCGCCCACCATGACCAGCATCCCGTGCGGGCCCATCACGTCCATCGCCGCCCCGCCGATCACCGGCCCGGTGACCGATCCCAGCTCATAGAGCACGATGAAGGAGGCATTGGCGGCGGCGAACTGCCCGGCCGGGAAGCTCTGCCCGAGCAGGCTCAAGCCGACCGTGTAGAAGGCGAAGATGGTGCCGCCCCAGATGAAGAGCAGGGCCCAGAGCAGGGCGGGGCTGCCGAGCGTGGCCGGCAGCAGCGCGGAGCCGATAACGCCCACGCAAGCACACCCCATCAGCACGCGCCGGCGCGGCACGCGATCGGCGAGCCAGCCGATCGGGATCTGCAGCACGAGATTGCCGGCGGTGAACACCGTGAGCAGCAGGACCGCGGTCGATTCCTCGAAGCCCACGCGCAGGCCATAGAGCGGCAGCAGCACGAAGGCGGCGGCGTCGGTCAGTCCGCCAGCGAGCGCGGCGGCCATCGCGACCGGCGCCAGGCGCAGCATGCGCCACATCGACCTGCCGCGATGCGCCGAGAGCGGCGGCGCCAGTCCGATCCCGAGCAGCAGCGGCAGCGCGGAGGCGGCGATCGCGGCGGCGGCGAAGAGGAAGGGGAACCATCCCTCGGTTCCCGTCACCTGCAGCAGCACCGGGCCGAGGGCGAAGCCGCCGGCCAGCACGGTCGCATAGACCCCCATGATGGTGCCGCGGTTGCGCTCGGTCGCGACCAGGTTCATCCAGGTCTCGCTGACGAGCCAATGCAGCGCCACGCCGGCGCCGATCACGAAGCGGAGCGCGAACCAGGCCCAGAGCTGCGGCAGGATCGGCAGCAACAGCACCGCGCCGACCGTGACCGCAAGGCCCAGCAGCATCGAGGCCATGGTCCCGAGCCTGGCCGCCACGTGCGGCAGATGGGGCGTGAACAACAGCACGGCCAGCGGGAACATGGCGGAGTTGAGGCCGATCACCGCCGCATCGACGCCGCGCCGCTCGAGGATGAGGGCGATCAGCGGCACCAGCGCGCCGAAGCTGACGCCGACGCCGAACACGCTGGCGATCACGGCGACCAGACTGCGCCAGCGCTCGGCGCGGCCGAATTCGGAAATGGCGATGTCGCGCGGCATGGGGCGGCGATCCTAACGACCGGGCAGGTCCCAGCCAAATGCGCGGGCGGCATAGCGCCGTTGCGGGAACTGCCCTGTGCGGCTCGACCGTGCCTGCACCCACCTCCTCCCCGCCCTCCCCCTCAAGGGGGGAGAGAGAAGAGATTTCGCACTGCTTCCGCTTCAGCTGCTTAACACGGCGACCAGGAAGAGCCGGGCGGCGCAGTTTCGTTCCCTCCCCCCTTGAGGGGGAGGGTCAGGGTGGGGGGGTAGCTGGCCGAGGCGTTGTCCTCGACAGCCCGTGCTGGGATGGCTACCAATCGATCACAGCAACACGCGCGCGGGAGACGACGCATGGCGCAGAACGACCTCGCCCTCATGTCCGCCACGGAGATGGTGGCAGGGTTCAAGGACAAGAGCCTCTCGCCCGTCGAGGCGACCCGCGCCGCGCTGGACCGCATCGAGCGCTTCAATCCGCGCTTCAACGCCTACTGCCTGGTCGATGTCGAGGGCGCGCTCGCGGCCGCGCGCCAATCGGAGGCGCGCTGGATGAAGGGCGCGCCGCTGGGGCCCGTGGACGGCGTGCCGACCAGCGTCAAGGACCTGGTGCTGGCGAAGGGCTGGCCGACGCGGCGCGGCTCGAAGACGACCACGGCGGACCCCGCGCCGGAGGATGCGCCCTCCGTCGCGCGCCTCAAGGAATCCGGCGCGGTGCTCCTCGGCAAGACCACCACGCCCGAATTCGGCTGGAAGGGGGTGACCGACAGCCCCTTGACCGGCATCACCCGCAACCCCTGGGACGAGAGCCGCACGCCGGGCGGCTCCTGGGGCGGCGCGTCGGCCGCCGCGGCGGCCGGCATGGGCGCGCTTCACATCGGCACCGATGGCGGCGGCTCGATCCGCATCCCGGCGAGCTTCGCCGGCATCGTCGGCTTCAAGGCGAGCTTCGGGCGCGTGCCCGCCTGGCCGCCGAGCCCCTTCGCTTCGGTGTCGCATCTGGGCCCGATGACGCGCACGGTTTCAGATGCGGCGCTGATGCTCACCGTGCTCGCGCGGCCCGACCACCGCGACTGGTACGCATTGCCCGCAGAGCCGCGTGACTGGCTGCCAGGTCTCGATGACGGCATCTGCGGCCTGAAGCTCGCCTTCGCGCCGACGCTGGGGCAGGCGCCCGTCGATCCCGAGGTCGCCGCCTCGGTCGCGGCGGCGGCGCGGCGGTTCGAGGAGCTGGGCGCAATCGTCGAGGAAGCCGCGCCCCCGCTGCAGGAGTCGCAGGCCGTCTTCGCCGCGCACTGGTTCCCGGCCGCCGCGGTGCTGATCGATACGATCCCCGCGGAAAAGCGCGCTTTGATCGATCCGGGCCTGCGCGCGATCGCCGAGCAGGGCGCGCGCCTGAGCCTCATCGACCATCTCAAAGCCGTGCGCGTGCGCGAGGCGATGGGCATGGCGATGGGCGAGTTCCACCGGCGCTACGATCTGCTCCTGCTGCCGACCATGCCGATGCCGGCCTTCGAGGCGGGGCAGGAATGCCCGGTCGATTCCGCCAACCGGCGCTGGACCGACTGGACGCCTTTCACCTATCCGTTCAACCTGACGCGCCAGCCGGCCGCGTCCGTGCCGTGCGGTTTCAGCAAGAGCGGCCTGCCGATCGGGCTGCAGATCGTCGGAAGGCTCTATGACGACGCGACGGTGCTGCGCGCCGCCCGCGCCTTCGAGCGCCTCGCGCCCTTCCCGATGCCGAAGCTCTAGGGGCGGTCTAAGGGCTTAGCGAGGCGACCATCGCGCGCTCCTGCTCCAGCAGCAGCTCGAAGCTGGCGCGGCCCTCGAGCGGCCGGGTCAGACTGATCTGGAAGGCGCGCCCCTCGGCCAGCGTGAAGGCCACCAGGTTGGCGTAGACCCCGCCCGCCGAGCGCAAGGCGGTGGCGACATAGATGGCGCGCTCGTCCTCCGCCACCATCCCGAGCCGCACCAGCTTGCCCGCGCCCGCCGCCAGCTCGGTGATCTCCGCTTCCGCGCGCGGCCAGCTGACACGGTCGTGCCGCTCGCGGATCTTGTCGAGGAACGCGCGGCGGGACATGCCGAGCCGGGCGACGCTGCCGCCCGACTTGGCGAGCAGCGAGATCATGCCGTCCGGCGCGGCGTTGCGCGGGGCCTTCGCGCCGAGCGCCGCCAGCTCGGTGCAGCTGTTGAAGCCGACGACAAGCTTCAGGTCCTGCTCCGCAACCTTCGCGGCGGTCTGCCGGAAGAGCTGGGCCTGCCCTGGATGGTCGAGATCGAGGCTGCAATAGCCGTCCGGCACCGCATAGCGGAAGCGCGTGCCGTCCACCACGACGATGCCGGCAGCCGCCGGAGCCGCGCACAGCAGCAGCAGCGCGGCCGCCATCCAATGGCGCGCACCCATGACATACCCCCTGACTGGCCGACCTCGGCCGTCAGGAGAACGTACAAAGCCGATGGTTGACAAATTCTCAGTCGGCGATCAGCCGCAGGTGGTAGGCGGCCTTAAGTCAGAACATCGTCTCGATGACGCGGTCCGGCGGGTTATGCCCGTCGGCGAAGGTCTTGATATTGATGATGACCTTCTCGCCCATGTCGATGCGACCTTCGAGCGTGGCCGAGCCCATATGCGGCAGCAGCACCACCGAATCGAGGCGCAGGAGCTTGGGATTGACCGCCGGCTCGTGCTCGAACACGTCGAGCCCGGCCCCGGCGATCTCGCCGCGCTCGATCATGCGCGCGAGCGCGTTCTCGTCGATCACCTCGCCGCGCGAGGTGTTGACGATGTAGGCGTGCGGCAGCATCAGCTTCAGCCGCCGCGCCGAGAGCAGATGGTATGTCGCCGGCGTGTGCGGGCAATTGATTGAGACGATGTCCATCCGCGCCAGCATCTG
>JAREAF010000188.1 GCA_029240475.1 Rhodospirillales bacterium
GGCCCACGAGGAGCCACCGCCTTTGATCCTTTCCCGCAGCCCAGCCGAACAGATCCTGATCCGCCCGGTGTCGGATGGGGACGCGGCCGGGCTGATCGAGCTGATCGGCGCGATCTGGCGCAGCTATCCCGGCATCATCTTCGATGTGGATGCCGAGTTGCCCGAGCTTCGCGATCTCGCCAGCGCCTTCGCCCACGCGGGCGGCGCAGGCTGGGTCGCCGAGCGCAGCGGGCGGATCGTCGGCTGCGTCGGCGTGGCGCCCTCCCGCTCCTCCGCCGATTGGGAAATCTTGAAGCTCTACGTCGCCGCGGACCAGCGGCGCAAGGGCCTCGCCCGCAAGCTGGTGGCGTTGGCGGAGGATTGGGCCCGCCGGCACGGCGCGACGGGCATCGAGCTGTGGACCGATACCCGCTTCACCGAGGCGCATGCCTTTTACCGGTCGCTGGGCTATGCGCAGGAAGGCCGGCGGCAGCTACAGGACCTCAGCCGCACTTCCGAATACCGCTTCCACAAGCGGGTCCAGCCGCTCATTCCGGGATCGGCTCGGCCCCGAGCCGGCGGATGATCGCCTCCAGCTCCTCGGCGCATGCTGCGATGCGGCCCGCATCCGTGCCGCGGATCACGAAGCTGGCGCCGAAGCGGCTCTGCCGCACGAAGGGATAGCTGCCGATCTCCAGGTCCTCGTAGCGCGCCTGCAGCGCGCCCAGGTCCCGGGCGATCACCCCTTCGCCGACATGCGCCGCGACGGTGCGCGAGAGCATCGGCCGGCCGCCGGCGAGCCGGTGGCGCAGCCCATCGAACATCGCCTGCATGACCGCCGGGATCCCGGCCATGACGAACACATTGGCGATCTGGAACCCCGGCGCGGCGCTGACCGGGTTGTCGATCAGCCGCGCGCCCTCCGGCACATGCGCCATCCTCAAGCGCGCCTCGTTGAGTCCGCCCGGCGGATAGTGGCGCTCCAACCGGCCCCGCGCCTCCTCGTTCAGCACGAGAGGCAAGCCGAAGGCGCGGGCCACGCATTCGGAGGTGATGTCGTCGTGGGTCGGGCCGATCCCGCCGGTGGTGAAGACATAGTCGAACCGCGCGCGGGTCTCGTTCACGGCGGCAATGATCGCGTCCGGGATGTCCGCGATCACCCGCGCCTCCATCACGCGGATCCCGATCGCGTTCAGCCGCTCGGCCAGCCAGGGCAGGTTCGCATCCTTGGTCCGCCCGGACAGGATCTCGTTGCCAATGATGAGGACGGCCGCGGTGACCGTGCGCGGCTGCGCGGGAGCCGTCATCGGACGGGCCTACTGCGCCGGCTCTTCGCCGAGCCCGGCGCGCGAGAGGCAGTCGTCGATCAGCCGGCGCCGACGCCGATCCTCCTCGAAGCGCGACAGTTCGCCCGGGAACGCCCCCGTCGTGCCCACTACCCCTCCCCCGCCGCCGCCGATCGGATCGGGCTCCTGCGCGCCGGCGATCGAGCGGGTGATGACCCGATCGCGGTCGATGGAGAGTCGCGCCGACTCCTCGCAGGCCAGGACCTGGCGGGTGCGTGGATCGTTCGCATCCTCCTGATCCTGCGCGCGCGCATCGGGTGCAATGGCGAGCGCGACGCTAGCGACGGCCGCCAGGCGAATGAGTCGGACCATCTCGGAGCTCCTTCAGGGCAAATCGAAGAGCAGCACCTCTGCCGGGGCGCGGCCCAGCAGCTCGACCCGCTTCTCGCCGCTGATGGCGGCGCCGTCGCCGGCTTCGTAGGTCTCTCCGGCGAGCTCAACCGAGCCGCGCGCCACCTGCAGCCAGGCGCGCCGCCCTTCGCCGAGCTCCTGCGCCACGGCGACCCCGGCGGGGATCTCGGCCGCAAGGATCCGCGCGTCCTGATGGATCCGCACCGCCGCATCCCCGTTCGGTCCGGCAATGGCCGCAAACCGCGCGTTGCGGGCGTCCGGGAGAATGGGCTTCTGCTCGTAGCTGGGCTCGATTCCCGCCTTGGCCGGCATGATCCAGATCTGCAGCAGATGCACCGGCTCGGTGCGCGAAGGGTTGAACTCGCTGTGGAGGATGCCGGTCCCGGCGCTCATGCGCTGCACCTCGCCGGGCCGGATGATCGAGCCCGTGCCGAGGCTGTCCTTGTGCTCGAGCGCGCCCTCGATCACGTAGGTCACGATCTCCATGTCGCGATGGCCGTGCGTCGGGAACCCCGCCGCCGGGGCGACCCAATCCTCGTTGATGACCCGGAGCGCGCCGAAGCCCATATGGCGCGGGTCGTAATACTCGCCGAAGGAGAAACTGTGCCGGCTGTCCAGCCAGGAAATGCGGGTGCGGCCGCGCTCTTCTCCGGGGCGTTTGACGATCATGGCCGGCCTCGGCTCATTAGGACGATCCTTCATGGAAGATGGAGGATGCCCGGCCCTTGCGCAACCCCGCCCCCGGGCCCCGTGCAGCCGTTGCAAGGGACCGGGCCGCGCATTACCTTCCGGCCATGCTGGCGCATACCCTAGCCTACCTCCGCACGAGCCCGGCAAATTCCAACGGCATGGCCGCGGCATGACCACAACCTCCCTCACCAACACCGTTCCCTTGGACGCCGAGGACCGGCGCATCGTCCTGCACGGGCCGGAGGAGTTCGAGGGCATGCGCAAGGCCGGCCGCCTCGCCGCCGAGACGCTCGACTTCATCACCCCGCACGTCCGGCCGGGCGTAACCACGGGCGAGCTCGACCGGCTCTGCCACGACTTCATCACCGGCCACGGCGCGGTCCCGGCGCCGCTGAACTATCGCGGCTTCCCGAAATCGATCTGCACCTCGGTCAACCACGTGGTCTGTCACGGCATCCCGGGCGACAAGCGGCTCGTCGAGGGCGACATCGTCAATATCGACGTGACCGTGATCCTGGAAGGTTGGCACGGCGACACCAGCCGCATGTTCCCGGTCGGCAAGGTTGGCGTGAAGGCGCAGAAGCTGGTGGACGTGACCTACGAGGCCATGATGCGCGGCATCGCCGTGGTTCGGCCCGGCGCGACCTTGGGCGATATCGGCCACGCGATCCAGAGCCATGCCGAGGCGAACCGCTTCTCTGTCGTGCGCGACTTCTGCGGCCACGGCATCGGCAAGATCTTCCACGCCGCGCCCAGCGTGTTGCATTACGGTTCGCCGGGCACCGGCACGGCGTTGCGCGAGGGCATGTTCTTCACCATCGAGCCGATGATCAATGCCGGCAAGTACCAGGTGAAGGTGCTGGAGGACGGCTGGACCGCGGTGACGCGCGACCGCTCGCTCTCCGCGCAGTTCGAGCACACGGTCGGCGTGACCGCCGAGGGGCACGAGATCTTCACCCTCTCCCCCGCCGGGCTGCACCGCCCGCCCTACGCGCTCTGAAAGGCTCACTCTCGACGCATCCCTGAATGCCCGTGCCAGACCAGCCCCACTATCACGGCCACCGGCAGCGGCTGCGGCAGAAGTTCCTGCAGGCGGGAGCGGAGGCCTTGGCCGACTACGAGCTCCTCGAGCTGCTCCTGTTCCAGGCGCAGCCGCGCGGCGACATGAAGCCGCTCGCCAAGGACCTGCTGCGGCGCTTCGGCTCGCTGCCGGGCGTCCTGGCGGCGACGCCGGCGGAGCTGGCCGGGGTCGAGGGCATGGGCGAGGCGTCGGTCGTGGCGCTCAAGATCGTGCATGCGGCGGGCCTGAGGGCGGCGCAGCGCGAGCTGCTCGACCGGCCGATCTTCAGCTCGTGGGACAAGGTGCTCGACTACTGCCATGCCAGCATGGCGCGTGAGAAGGTCGAGCAGTTCCGGCTTCTGTTCCTGGATTCGCGAAACGCGCTGATCGCCGACGAGGTGCAGCAGACCGGCACCGTCAACCACACGCCGGTCTATCCGCGGGAGGTCGTGCGCCGGGCGCTGGAGCTGCGCGCCTCGGCGCTGATCATGGTGCACAACCACCCCTCCGGCGATCCCACGCCGTCCAAGGACGACATCGCCATGACCCGCGAGGTCAAGGACGCGGCCGACAAGCTCGGCATCGTGCTGCACGACCATATCGTGGTCGGGCGCAAGGGCCATGCCAGCTTCAAGGCGCTGGGGTTGATCTGAGGTGGCGCGGCGCTCTTAACTTTCGCCCCGAACACGGCATTGCAGGCGCGCAGGCCGCCGTCACAGGTCCGAGCAGGTCCTCCCGGCGCGCGAGGCGGGGAGCTTGGCCCGCACCGTGAAGGTGTTCTGCGTCAGCTCGATGCAGCCGTAGCTGACGGTCACCTTATAGTCCTGAAGGTCGAATCCCTCCGAGCGGTCGCGGAAGGCCGCGTCGGCGAAGGCGGGACGGAGCCGATAGTCGTTCCGATCGAGGAAGCGGTAGATCTCGGTGAGCCTGTCGGCCGAGATGCCGGCCTGCGCGACGAGCAGCGTGACCACCTGCTCGAAATCACGGTCGTCCCAGGCCTCCGGAGGCTTGTTCATGGCGGTCTGCAGCGCATGGGTGGGCTCGAGCGATATGCCGACTTCCGCCGCCATGCGGTCGAGAACGTCGCGATAGCGGATCAGCCGCTCGGCCTGGTCCGGCTCCAGGTCCGGGCTGACGCCGAGCGCCCGGACGCTGCAGGTCCCCTCATCCTCCGCCACCGAGCAGATCGCATCTCCGCTCATGACCGAGGTGGATTGGTTGGTGCCCGACGTGCAGGCGCAGGTGGAGGCGGCAAGCTGGAGTAGGGCGGCTGCCGCACTCAGGAGGTCGATCGCGGGAGTCAAACCCGCCTCCAACGGCTGCTGGTCCTATGCGTGCTACAGCCCCGCCCTCCTGTTGGTTGCCGCTGACCGTTCACTCCTGCCTGATACTGGCCGAGTTCGAATCGCCGTCCTGGAACACCGAAGCATCATCCGATCCGCCAAATCTCTGGACCGCCTGCCCTAAATTGAAGGACCCGGACTGATAGATGGATGCGGACAGAGCATTGCCATTTACTTGCTCGGTAACCGCGAACCCACCGAAGCCACCGGCGTCCTGCACGATGGTCGATTCGCTATTGCTGGTCCCGAACTGCGCCTGAATCAGGAAACGGCCCACATATCCGTCCTGATCGGCATGCATCGTATCGCCCCGGCTGTCGATTCCGCCGCTCGGTCCCTGCCGCTGGATGATGATCATCGAGCCGTTCTGACCACCGGCCTGCAGAGCGGTCATGCTGCCCCCGACGGCGAGTTGGGTCTGCTCCAGCCTGCCGAAGTTCCCAACCTGCTCGGCGTAGGCAAAATTGGTGTTCTGCCCTCCGCTGAATACCGGCCCTGCTTGCGACTGGGAGACCGAATTGCGATCCCCACTCTGAATCGCCTGAGCCGTCGCCCCCCGGACCTGCACCTGACTGGCGGTGTTCAAGGAACCTGACTGCGTCAGTTGAGCGGAGTTCGATTCTGAACTTTGAGTCTGCACGCCGACGTTGCCGTCTCCGGACTGGTCGATCACGGCAAGGCTGTCGGCATAGGCCGGGGTGGCGATGCACAGCGTCAAAGCGAAAATTCCGAACTTGGTCATTGGATGATCCTCACAGGACAGGTTCAGACAACCGTTCGTGTCGAGTCCATGGAGATGGCGAGCAAGCACGTCAGTATTGACTGATCGAGGCTGTGTTCTCATTCCCGATCTGTGTGACATCCATTGAATTGTCAGCCCCGTACTGCCAGCCCAAGCTATAGTTGTCGCGCCCCTCTTGAGAAACTGTGCCCGTATCGGCGGAGCTGAACTGGTAGAGGTAGCTTTCGCTCCCGTCACCGACCTGACTTATTTCCGCAGATTGGCCGGGCCCATAGAATTGCAGGTTTACCGAGGTATTAAAGCCGCCCTCTTGCCCTACAGCAGAGGAGCTCTCGTAATTCACGTAGTGGTACTGCAATGTATAGTTCGACGTGCCGGCCTGCGCCGCTGTGGCGAGGGCGTCTTGCGCATAAATCTGATATTGAATCGCGGCATTCGACCTGCCTTCCTGCCGGATGACGGCAGAATCCCTGACCGTGTTGTAGGTATATTGATGAACGAAGTTAGCCGACCCGAGCTGTATCGTCTCGAGGCGGCTCAGGTCACCGAAATACTGCTCCTGAGTGGACGAGTTCCCGACCCCCTCCTGGAAGGCAAGCAGCGAGCTGAATCGCGCGAATTGGTTTTGTGCGCTCCCGTTGCCTGTCCCGGATTGGTGGATCGTGGCGGTCGACTCGCCGTAGGGCGAAAAGCCGGTATCGCTCTGCCCCTGCCAGGCATAATTCTGATACCCGGCCTGGAGGATATAGGCCT
>JAREAF010000653.1 GCA_029240475.1 Rhodospirillales bacterium
GGCTGTGCGGATGCGGCGGGCCGTTCGGGAGCGGCCGAGGGCTGGATCTTGGCGACTGCGTTCAGCGCGACGGGCTCCATCTTGGACTTATTCTCCGGCAGCGGCTCGCGGAGCACCGCCTCGACCGGCTTGGGCGCCGCAGGCTCCGACTGCCGCGCCTCGGCCAAGGTCGCGGGCTCGCCGCGCAAGGCCGCGATGCGCTGCATGTTGGCGGCGACGGCCGTGTCGTCGAGATCCATGCGCGCAAGGCGCTCGGCTTCCGCCTGACGGCCCGCAAGGCCGTAGACGAGAGCCACGGTCTGCCGCTGCTGCGGCGAGACCACGGGAGCTCCGGCGACAGGCGCGATGGTCTCCAGCGCGGCCTCGGTCTCTCCGGAAAGCGCGAGCGACAGCGCGTAGTTGGAGCGCAGCGGGACGTTCTCCGGAGCGAGCTTGAGGCCCGTGCGGTAGTACTGGTGCGCGCCGCGCCGGTCGCCGGTCATGTCGAAGGCCACGCCCAGCGCGTTCAGCACGCGGAAGTCGTTCGCGGAGACGGCCAGCGCCTCCTTGAGCGGCGGTATCGCCTGCTCGGGCTGCTGCAGCGCTAGCCGGGCGTTGCCCAGGCCGCGCAGCGCCTCCACGTTGCGCGGCTCGATCACCAGCGCGGCGGAAAAGGCCTCGGACGCCTCGTCGGGGTGCTGCATCTCCATCAGCACCTGCCCCAGGGAGACGAGCGGCTTGGCGCGCTGCGGATCGGCGTCGTAGGACCGCCGATACAGCGACGCCGCGATCGGCAGCTCGCCGCGGTCGCGCGCCTTGTCGGCCATGCGCATCAGCCCGTCCGGGCTTGGCGCCCCGGCCGTGGCCGGAGCCTGTCCGGCCGAAGCGCAACCGCCGAGCAGCGCCGCCGCCAGCAGGGCCGCCAGCGCGCCGCGCCGGAAGCCAGATGTAGTTCGGGCAGTCATGGGAAGCCCCCTTCGCCTCTAACCCCGCACGTCACGGGTTATAGAGAGCGGCCAGTAAATGCAGCGTAAAGCCGCCGCGCCCCGTTTACTTCGCATTTATTACGTTTTATTGAGCGACGGCTCAGGACCAGCGATAGCCGAGGACGCCGACGAGCGAATCCACTTCGCCCCCGTCGCTCGCTACCGGCACCACGGCGCATCGGTAGCAAAGGCGGCGATTGCCGATCCTCACCTCATCACTCTCCGTCACCGGGGTCCGCCGGCGCAGCGCCGAGCCCGCGACCGCGAGCAACCAGGTCACCACCAGAGGCGTGATCACGGGAGGGCTGTCAGCGCCCTCGCGGTCGTCTCCGGCAGCGGCTGGCGGGGCGGGAGGCCCGAACCGCTCGATGGTCAGCGCCCCTTTGAGGCCGACCCGCAGCAGCAAGGAATGGCGCATCAGCTCCGCATCCGCGGCTGCTTCGAGCGCGGCGAAGCTCGGAAATGCGAGATCTCCACGCGCGGCCTTCCAGGCGGACAGCAGCCTGTTCCCGCGCCGGCGCTCCAGCATCGCTCGATGCGTGGGCGCCGCCCTCGAGGCGCGCTCGACCCTGGCATGGCCCGCGCGCGCGGACCCTTCTGTTCTGTGCAGCATGTTCATCGTCCCCCCCCGGAGCAGGAGGCGAGTGTGGCCGGCGGAGTTTGTGGATTGGTAAATGGGGCGGATCCGGCGGGCCGCAGCTGCTCCTTCCCGGCTCGGCCGGGCGGGCTGTGGAAAACGGGGGCAATCGAAAAAGCCGCGTGAAGGGCAGGGCTTGGCCGCGGCAACCCTGTGCATGGAGCAGGGGAGAGAACAGGGCTTTCCGGGCATTGTTTAATGTTTGATCCGCCGAGACCTTTCGCCTCATATGGCCACGCCATGTCGAGCATGCGGGAGAGACAGAATGGCTGAGACGGCGGCGAGCCTGTTCGCCTCCTCTGGCGCGACGAGCGAGGCGGATGCGCCGCGCACGGGCGTCAGTGTGCGCGAGAAGCTCGACCAGTTCCGCATGCACGAGATCGACCTCACGCGCGGGGCGGTGCTGGAGCGCGGCTGCGTCTATATCGTGCAGCTGACCGAGTGGCTGCGGCTGCCCTCGCGCCTGTCGGCGCTTGCAAATCCGAAAAGCTCGACCGGCCGGCTCGACATCTTCACGCGGCTGATCACCGATCGCGCCACCGCGTTCGATCGCGTGGAGCCCGGCTATAACGGGCCACTCTATGCCGAGATCGCGCCCCGCACCTTCAGCATCCTGGTGCGCGAGGGCAGCCGGCTCAACCAGCTGCGGCTGCGCCGCGGCTCGCCGTCATCGAGCAACGCCGCCTTGCGCAGTCTGCACAACGACCAGCGGCTGGTGACGACGCCCGAGGGAGCCCCCGCGACCATCTTCGAGGATCGCATCGGCGTCACGCTGGATCTCGACTGCGCCGAGACGGGCCTGACCGGCTGGCGCGCCAAGAAGCACACGGACGTCATCGACATCGATGTGCGCGGGCAGTATGAGGTCGAGGATTTCTGGGAGCCGATCAAGGCCAGCCCGAGCTACGGCCTGATCCTCGACCCGGACGATTTCTACATCCTCTCGACGCGCGAATATGTGAAGGTGCCGCGCGACTGGGCGGCCGAGATGGTCGCCTACGACACCATGGTCGGCGAGTTCCGCGTGCATTACGCCGGCTTCTTCGA
>JAREAF010000189.1 GCA_029240475.1 Rhodospirillales bacterium
GCTGACGGCGGCGGACCGGAGGCCACCGGCAAGGGGCGGATCTCGGCCGGAAGATCGGAGGCCTTCAGGAAGGTGTGGAAATGCCCATGCTCGTCCGCCTCGCGCTCCTCGGGCGGGTGGGCGTGGTAGTAATAGAGCGAGCAGGTCTCGGCGTCGTAGACCTCGCCCGCCGGATAATGGTCCCATTCGAAGAAGGGCTGGCCGCGCAGCAGCTCCGCCACGACCGTATCGCCCGTCTTGGCGAGAACCGCTTCGCATGCGGCGACCTCGCGCGCGGCCGCGGCCATGCGCTCCAGCTCAGCGCGCGGCAGGCGCTTCAGATCGAGTTCGCCCGGCCGGCGCTGCGCCGTCGCGGAGGCGCCGGCCCGCCTCATCGCCATCCTTGTTCCTGGTAGTAGCGCAGCGCGCCCTCATGGGACGGGGCGGTGTTGCCGTCCGTCGCCATCGCCTTGGGCTCGAGCCCGGCGAAGGCCGGGTGCTGCGCCGAGAAGGCGGGGAAATCGTCGAACACGGCCTTGACCAGCGCATGGATGCGCTCGGCATCGACGTCCGCGCGCGTCACCACCGTCGCCTTGAGGCCGAAGGAGGCGACCGGGTCGGGATTGCCCCTGTAAGTCCCCCCGGGGATCGTGGTGAAGGCGTAGAAGGGATTGTCGCTGACCAGCCGCTCGGCCGGCGCGCCGATGATCGGCACCAGGCGCGCGCCGCAGCCCTGCGTGGCCTCGGCCACCGCCCCGCTCGGATGGGCGGTCGGCAGGATGTAGGCGTCGATCGCCCCGCTGCAGAGCGCCGAAGGCTGATGCTCGGGCGCCAGCTCGGCGACCGTGCCCAGATCCTTCAGGCTCCAGCCCATGGCCGCCAGCAGCGCCTCGGCCGAGACGCGGCCGGTGGAGCCCGGCAAGCCGAGATTGACGCGCTTTCCCTTCAGGTCCTCCAGGCTGGAGATTCCCGCATCCGCGCGCGCGACGATGGTGACCGGTTCGCCATGCAGCGAGAAGACGGCGCGCAAGCCCTCGAACCGGCCTTCGGCCCCCTCGGTCCCATTGGCCATCACGGCGTGGTACTGCCAGTCCGACTGCACGATCGCCAGATCGATGGCGCCGGCCTTGAGGGCCTCGAGATTGGCGGCCGAGCCCTCGCTGGGCACCACCGCGCAGACCGGCGCTCCGGCCGCCCGGTTCATCATGTTGCAGATCGCGCCGCCGGCCGGGAAATAGATGCCCACCACCGGGCCCGTGCCGATCAGGAGCGGCCGCGCCTGCTGCGCGGACGCACCGGGAATGGCGAGCAGCAGCGCGAGCGCGGCCGAGGCGATCAGGCGCGCGCTCATCGGCCCTCCAGCGCCGCGTCTACGGCCGCCGCCGTCGTGGCGGCGATCTCGTCCATCATCCCGTCCTCCAGGATGAAAGGCGGGGCGAGCAGGACATGGTCGCCGCGCCGCCCGTCGAGCGTCCCGCCCATCGGATAGAGCATCAGCCCGCGCGCCATCGCGGCCTGCTTCACCTGCAGATGCAGCTTCTCGGCGGGATCGAATGGCTCTTTGCTCTCGCGGTCGCGCACGAATTCGATGCCGAGGAAGAGGCCGCGCCCGCGGATGTCGCCGACATGCGGATGCTGCCCCAGCCGCGCCTGCAACGCCGCCATGAGGATCCTCCCCTGCCGCTTGACCTTGGGCAGGAGGCCCTCGCGGTCGATGACGCGCTGCACGGCCAGAGCCGCCGCGCAGGCGGTGGTGTGCGCCATGTAGGTGTGGCCGTGCAGGAACCGGCCCGACCCGTTCTCGATCGCCTCGACGATCTTGCCGTGGATCAGCAGCGCGCCGACCGGCTGATAACCCGCGCCCAAACCCTTCGCGACGAAGAGCAGATCGGGCGCCACGCCCTCCTCCTCGACCGCGAAGCGGTGGCCGGTGCGGCCCATGCCGCACATGACCTCGTCCAGGATAAGCAGCACGCCATAGCGGTCGCAGATCTCGCGGACGCGCTTGAAATAGCCCGGCACGGCCGGGACCGCGCCCAAGGTCGCGCCCACCACCGGCTCGGCGATGAAGCCGGCGACGCTCTCCGGGCCAAGCTTCAGGATCATGGCATCGAGCTCGTCGGCGACGCGCCGGCCGTAATCTTCGAGGTCCTCCTCATCGCGCTTGCCGCGATAGGCGTAGCAGGGCGCGATATGCGCCGCCGGCGCCAGCAGCGGCTCGTAGGGCGCGCGGCGGAAGAGATTGCCGCCGACGCCGAGCGCGCCCAGCGTGTTGCCGTGATAGCTCTGCAGGCGCGCGATGAAGCGGTGGCGTTTGGGCTGGCCGATCTCAAGGAAATATTGCCGCGCGAGCTTCAGGGCGGCCTCGCAGGCTTCCGAACCTCCCGAGACGTAGAAGACGCGGGCAAGCCCGGCCGGAGCCGTCCGGATCAGCGCCTCGGCCAATGCCTCGGCGGGCTCGGAGGCGAAGAAGCCGCTATAGGCGAAAGCGAGCCTTCCGACCTGCTCGCGCACCGCCTCGATCACCTCGGCATGGCTGTGCCCAAGACAGGACACCGCCGCGCCGCCGCAGGCGTCGAGATAGCGCCGCCCGGCGGAATCGATCACGTAAGGCCCCTCGCCCCGCACGGCCAGGGGCGGCTCGACGCCAAGCTCACGGTGGAACACGAAGGACATGCCCCGCCTTTCTACCCGGATCGGCGGCGCCGGGAAAAGCTCCCTCAGCTTTCTGGCCGGTCGGGCGGGGCGGAGCTGAGGGTCCAGGTCACGATCTCCTTCAGCACGGGCCCAAGCGCCTCGTCGAAGGCAGCAACCACGGCATCGAGGGTGTTCGCCGCCGCCTGCGCCTTCTGCTCGGTCATGTGGGAGGCCACGATCTCGCGCACCGGCATGCGCACGAGCTTGGAAATGACACGGATATGGACGATCGGCGGCGCCTCGGGCGAGGCATATTCGGCCTGGAATTCCCTCAGCTCGATCTTCAGCACGTAATCGGCCCTGAGCCCGACGGATTCGCGGCCGACCGCGACGATGCGCCCGGTGTTCTCGAAGGATTCGACCAGCAGCGTCTGCACCATGGCGGGGGCCGAATCGGTCCAGGTCGCGCCTGCGAAATAATCGAGCGTGATCGGCGAATGCGAGAGCGCGATCCGGTTGGTGTTGATCCCCGCCGGCGCGACCGGGGTCTCGACCACGAGCTGCCACTCCACCTTGGGCAGATCGGCCCCGTAGGTCGACTTCGGCGTCAGCGTATAGAGCTTCAGCGGCTCGCCGGTGCCCGGGATGATCCCGGTGCAGGCGGACAATGCCCAGAGGAGGGCGATGAGGGACAGGAAACGGGTCATCTCTCGATCTCGAAGCCCTTCTGCCGGTCGCCGAACAGGAAGCGCGCCGGGTCGCGCTCCAGCTGCTGGCTGACGCGAGTCAAGGATTCGACCAGCACCCGCGCCTCGATCATCAGCTGCGTGAATTCGTACAGACCCGTCCCCGAGAAGTCGCTGATGCCTTGGCGGTTGTCAGAGATGAGCCCTTCGAGCTGCCGCGACACGCGCGCGAATCCATCGGCCGCCTGCTGCATCTTTTTGACCGCCTCCCCGGCGTCGCCGCCGATCCCGTCCACCTGCGTACGCAGCGAGGTGGCGAGCGCGCCATACTCGTCGATCGCGGCCTGGGCGTCCTGCGTGAGGTCGTTGCCCGAAGCCAGCAGCGCATCGATCCGCTCCGAATAGCCGACCAGGTTCTCGGTGAGGTCGCGCACGTTGCGCACCGTCTCGGTGAAGGCGCGCCGGTTGTCGGCGTTGAGCAGCTCCTGCGCCTGCTGCATCAGCGCGGTGGCCTGCGCCAGCAGGTTGGGCGCGCCTTCGAGGATCTGCGCGGTGAGGCTCGGGCGGGAAGGAATGATCGGGATCGGCTCCTCCGCCCGCTCGGGCAGCATCGGCGCCTCGTTCGAGCCGCCCTTGATCTGCACGAAGACGAGCCCGGTGATGCCCTGGAGCTCCAAGGTCGCGGTCGCGTCCTCGCGAATGGGCGTGCCGCGATCGACGCGCACGCGCACCTTCACGCGCTGGATGTCGGTTGGATCGATGCGGATGTCCTCCACCCGCCCGACCTCGACGCCCTGATAGCGCACCGCGCCGCCCTCCTGCAGCCCGGTCACCGACTCGGCGAAATAGATGTCGTAATAGGCATAGGCCTCCTCGGCCTGGTAGCGGCCCAGCCAGACCACGAACAGGCCGGCGGCGGCCAGCATCAGGAGCACGAAGGCGCCGACCAGGACATAGCTTGCGCGGGTTTCCATCGAGGCCTTTTGCTGGGGTGAGGAGAGCCCGCGCCTTCAGGTCAAGCGAACGCGGCGCGGGCGCGGGGCCCGGTGAAGTATTCCTGGATCCAGGGATGGGGATTCTTCATGTGCTCCGCGAGGGTGCCGACGCTCACCCGGCCTTCGATCAGGACGGCGATACGGTCGCAAATTGCTTCCAAACTGTCCAGATCGTGCGTCACCATGAACACGGTCAGGCCGAGGCTGCCGCTGAGGCTCAAGATCAACTGGTCGAAGCCCGCAGCCGCAATCGGGTCGAGCCCCGCCGTCGGCTCGTCCAGGAACAGGATCTCGGGATCGAGCGCGAGCGCGCGGGCGAGCGCCGCGCGCTTGCGCATGCCGCCGGAGAGCTGGGAAGGGTATTTCGCGCCGGCATCGGCCGGCAGCCCGACCAGCGCGATCTTCAGCGCGGCGATCTCGGCGATCAGCGCGGGCGCCAGGCGCCGGTGCTCCTTCAAGGGCACGGCGACATTCTCCGCCACCGTGAGGCCGCTGAAGAGCGCGCCGTTCTGGAACAGCACGCCCCAGCGCTGCTGCAGCTCCATCAACTCGCGCTCCAACAGGTGCGCCACGTCGCGCCCGAGCACCTCGATGCGGCCGGCCGCCGGGCGGTTGAGGCCGACGATGGTGCGCAACAACACCGACTTGCCGGTGCCCGAGCCGCCGACCACGCCCAGGATCTCGCCGCGATGGACGTCCAGATCGAGCCCGTTATGGATGACCTGCGCGCCGAATCGGGTCACGAGACCGCGCACCCGGATGACGACGTCCCTGCCGTCCGCCGCAGCCTCCACCTCAAACCCCCAGGATCGAGAACAGGATGGAGAAGAGCGCGTCGAGCACGATCACGAGGAAGATCGACTCCACGACGGACTTCGTGGTCAAGCGCCCGACGCTCTCGGCCGATCCGGTCACGCGGAGGCCCTCGAAACAGCCGACCATGGCGATCACGAAGGCGAAGACCGGCGCCTTGACCATGCCCACCCAGAACATCGTCGGGGTGACCGCGGTCGAGAGCTGCTCGAGGAATTGCGGGAAGGTCATGCCGATGACGAGCAGGCCTCCCAGCGCGCCGCCGAGCAGCGCCATGATGTCGGCGAAGAAGGTGAGGAGCGGCAGCGTGACGATCAGCGCGATCATCCGCGGCACGACCAGGACCTCGATCGCATCCAGTCCCAAGGTGGAGAGGGCGTCGACCTCCTCATTCACCTTCATGGTGCCGATCTCGGCGGTGAAGGCGCTGCCCGAGCGCCCCGCCACCACGATCGCCGTGAGCAGGATGCCCATCTCGCGCAAGGCGGCGATGCCGACGAGATTGACCATGTAGATCTCGGCGCCGAAGGGCCGCAGCTGATCGACGCCCTGATAGGCGAGCACGAGGCCGACCAGGAGCGAGATCAGCCCGACGATCGGCAGCGCGTTGAGGCCGGTCTCCTCCAGATGGCGCACCGTGGAGGTCAGGCGCAGCCGCCAGGGCCGCATGAGCACGCGCCCCAGCCGCAGCGAGACCAGCCCGAAAAAGCCGAGCAGGTCGTATCCGAGGCGCATCGCGCCGAGCGTGCCGGCACCGATCCGCTCGACCAGCTGCAGCAGGCGCAAGGGCCGGCGCTGAACGGGCACAGGGGGAGCGCCGGTGTCGGCGACCCGCTGCATCAGCGGGGCGATCTGGCCCGGCACATTGGCCAGCTCGACCTCGAGGCCGCGGCCGCGCAGCTCCGCGCCGGTGCGGCTGAGGAGCCAGGCGCCGACCGTATCCAGCGCCTCGAGGGCGCTCAGATCGAACCGGACGCGCCGATAGCCCTTGGGGTCGAGCCCGTGCAGGCGGCCGTCGAGGGCGGCCGCGCCCTCGCCGGTCCAGCGCCCGCGGGCGCGGACGGTCAGGCAATCGCCGTCGCCGCTGATGGTGAGTTCGAGATCGGAAGAGCG
>JAREAF010000190.1 GCA_029240475.1 Rhodospirillales bacterium
CTGGAGCTGCCGCCATGACACCCGCAACCCGACGAGCCGCCGCCGGACGAGCTTCCGCCGGAGGAGCCGCCGCCGGAGGAGCTGCCGCCCGAGGAGCTGCCGCCGGAGGAGCTGCCGCCCGAGGAGCTGCCGCCCGAGGAGCTGCCGCCCGACGAGCTGCCGCCGGAAGAGCTTCCGCCCGAGGAGCTTCCGCCCGACGAGCCGCCGCCGGAGGAGCCGCCCCCTTCGTTTTCCCGGCCCGGCTCCCACTCATGCACTTCGTAGCCACCGGGCCCGGCCGCGGGGGCCAGATCCGCCAGCGCGTCCAGGCACTCGACACTCGTTTCTCCGTATTTCAGGCAGACGTCGATCTGACTGAGGTCGACCTCCGCCGGGGCCGGCTTCACACGCAATGCGCGGCCGGCGAAGGACGGCTCGGCGAGCATCCCTCCCAAAAGCGCGAAGACCGCGAGCGAGGTCCCGCCCAGGACCGTTATGCGCAGAGTTCGACTGGCACGCCCCGGCTGCGCCGAGGTCGTTTGAGCATGACCGGACATTCCACTTACCCCCCTGGGCCGGAGACTTTCGCCTGCGAACAGTCTCTCGCCACCCCCTTCATCCGCAGATGTTCAATTAGCCCACACTTAAATCAAAGTCAATGAAAGTTTAATGTAGATTTCGGAGTAACTAAGGTCAGCTCGGAGTTTTACTGTACGGGCGCGCTTCTATACTTTCGGATTATAAATAATCAAATTCTAATACGAGAAATGAAAATTACCGTGCCACGAAATAAAAAGGGCGGCCCGAGGCCGCCCTTCCGTGATCGCGATGGATTGACGTCTGTGCCGGTTTGCCCTCAGGCGCGCGCCTTGGCGAGCTCCTCCTGGTGAGCTTGGCCGGTGCCGGGCAGGTCCCGCAGCACATAGCCGCGGCCCCAAACGGTCTCGATGTAGTTCTCGCCGCCGGTCGCGGCCGCCAGCTTCTTGCGGAGCTTGCAGATGAAGACGTCGATGATCTTCAGCTCCGGCTCGTCCATCCCGCCATAGAGATGATTGAGGAACATCTCCTTGGTGAGCGTCGTGCCCTTGCGGAGCGCGAGCAGCTCCAGGATCGCGTACTCCTTGCCGGTGAGGTGCAAGGGTTGGCCGGCGATCTCGACCGTGCGGGTGTCGAGATTGACCGCGAGCTTGCCGGTCTTGATGACCGATTCCGAGTGGCCCTTGGACCGGCGGACGATCGCCTGGATCCGCGCGATCAGCTCGCGACGGTCGAACGGCTTGGTCAGATAGTCGTCGGCGCCGAAGCCCAGCCCCTTGAGTTTGCTGTCCATCTCATTGAGCCCGGACAGGATCAGGATGGGCGTGTTGACCCGCGCGGCGCGCAGCCGGCGGAGCACCTCATAGCCGTCTATGTCCGGCAGCATGAGGTCCAGCAGGATGATGTCGTAGTCGTAGAGCTTGCCGATCTCGAGCCCGTCCTCTCCAAGATCGGTCGTGTCGCAGATGAATCCTTCCGACTTGAGCAGCAGCGCGATGCTCTGCGCCGTGTTCGAGTCGTCTTCGACAAGCAAGACACGCATGGACTTCCCCCCTCGGTCCACCAGGCCGTGCGGCCGCAATGGTGTTAACCACGGTGACGCGAAGTCGTTAACAAAACCTTACCAGAGGCCGACGACTTTAACACTCGAAAGAGTGATGCCGTTCGAGGGGGTTAGGGCTGCGGCGGTGGCGAGGCGCGGCCGTCTTGACGGCGGCGCACGGGTCTAGAGAGGCTCAGCCGCCGGTATTCAGTCGGACGACCGGAAAGGGCACGACGCCGCCGCCCTTGGCGCCCGAGCTTCCGCCTGTGCCGTTGGCGCGATATTCCTGCAGCCGGGTCGTGCGCAGGCCGCGCACCCCGTGCCGGTCGATCAGGCGCTGCCAAGAGGTGAACTCCTCCGAGGAGAGCGAGTAGCGCTCGCAGGCCTCCTCGAGCGTGAGCAGGCCACCGCGGACGGCGGCCACCACCTCGGCCTTGCGCCGGATGACCCAGCGCTTGGTCTCGGGCGGAGGTAGGTCGGCTATGGTGAGCGGCTCGCCGGAAGGCCCGATCACAGTGCTCGGCCGGCCGCGGGCGTCCGAAGGCATGACGGTACGACGCTCTCCAGAACAGTCGAACTTCCTGGAGGCCATTACTAGGTTGGCGCGCTTAAGAAAGAGCTAAAAAACGAGATGTGCTGCGGTGCACAAGGATTTGCCGAAATGCAACGCTCCGGGCCCTTCCAAATGGGGTGCCGATAGGCGCGTCGGTTCCTGGTTACTTTTCAAATACATGGCCGTCGATGGTCGATCGGTGCAGCACTTGCGGGCGCGAGCAATTTCCATATACTCGCCCCCCGTTCTAGGCTCCGATCGGAACAACGACACCCATGAAGCCACTGCTTCCCCCTGACTACCGACCGACCGAAGAAGAACCCTTCATGAACCCCCTTCAACTGGAGTATTTCCGCCAGAAGCTGCTGGCCTGGCGCGCCGAGCTGCTGCAGGAATCCTCGGAGACTCTGCACCATCTTCAAGAAGAGAGTCTGGCCGAGCCCGACATCGCCGACCGGGCTTCCCTCGAAACGGACCGCTCGCTCGAATTGCGCACGCGCGACCGCGAACGCAAGCTGATCAGCAAGATCAATGAAGCCCTGCGGCGCATTGAGGAAGGCACCTACGGCTATTGCGAGGAGACCAACGAGCCGATCAGCCTGAGGCGGCTCGAGGCGCGGCCGATCGCCACCTTGAGCCTGGAGGCGCAGGAGCGGCATGAGCGGATGGAGCGGACCCACCGCGACGATTAAGGCACAGACCTGCGGCGCCCGGCCGCGCCTCGTGTTTAACCAATATTAACCAAACTCGCGGAGGCTGCCCCGAAGCGAAAAAGGCGGGCGGCATTGCCCTCGACGGGCGAAGGGTCGGACAGGCGCATGCGATACGGGATCATCGGCGTGCTCGTCGCGGCGGGCTTGGTGCCGGCCGGCACGGCCATGGCCGCCACCGGCGCGTCCAGCTGGACGGCGGAGGCGCTGCGTCTTGCGCTGTCGATGGGACTGGTCTTCGCCAGCGCGGCCATCGGGTACTGGCTGGCGCGGGTGCGCACTCGCCCGCGCGTCGGTCCGATGGAGGCCGCGGTCGAAGCCGTGCCGCAGCCGCGTCAGATCGTGGATCAATCCGGACGCGTGATTGCCGCCAACGCCGCGTGCCGCGCGCTGCTTGGGGATGACCTGCCGCCGCTCCAGCGCGTGCTGGCCCGTCAGCTGTCCGCCGGCGAGTTCGATTCATTGAGGGACCTGGCCCAAAAGGCTGCGGCCGGCGAATCCGGCGAGATCGAGATCGAGGCCACGCTCGGCCCGAGCGTCGCGGGCCCGCGGCCGCTCCTGGTCGGCGCCTCGCCCGTGCCGGGGCAGCCCGGGGCGGTGCTTTGGCGTGTGGAGGACATCAGTCGCCAGCGCGCCGAGGACGAGGCCGCCTCCTCCGAGCAGCGCCGGCAGGCCGAACTCCTCGCCGAAGCGCCGATCGGTTTCTACACCCTCGACGAGGACGGCCGCATCCTCAAGGCCAACCGGACCTTCGCGGCCTGGCTCGGCAGCACGCCCGAAGCGCTGAGCTCGGGCGGGCCGAAGCTGACGGAGGTGCTGACGAGCTCGCCTGCGGCCGCGGCGCTCGATCCGAAGTCCGAGGGTGGCGTCGGGCGCGCCGAGGTCAGCGTTCTGCGATCGGACGGCGGCACTCTCGACCTGCTGCTTTCGCAGGAGCGGGTCGAGATAGGCGGCATCGTGACCTATCGCGGCATGGCCTACGACCTGACCGCCCAGCGCGATCTGGAGCGTCGCCTCAAGCTCGCCAGCAAGCGTTTCCAGCATTTCTTCGACAAGGCGCCGATCGGCGTTGCGCTGCTCGACCTCGACGGCCGCGTGAGCGAGCACAACCCCGCCTTCTCGGAGATCCTCGGCAACAGTGGCAACGGCATTCAGGGCCGCTTCATCGCCGACTTGGTGAAGCCGGAGTCGCGCGATGCGGTCGCGGCGGGCCTCAGGAATCTCGGGGATGCGAACCATCCGCCCGCGCCCATCGAGGTGAAGATCAACGGCAAGGACGAGACCGTGGCGTCCGTCTATCTGGCGCGGCTTGAGGATGAGCATGGCGTGCAGGCGGGGGCCGTGTGCCACATCATCGACCTCACCGAGCAGAAGCGCCTCGAGACGCAATTCGCGCAGTCGCAGAAGATGCAGGCGGTGGGCCAGCTCGCCGGCGGCATCGCGCACGACTTCAACAATCTGCTGACGGCGATGATCGGCTTCTGCGATCTGCTGCTGCTGCGGCACCGGCCGGGCGACCAGTCCTTCGCGGATATCATGCAGATCAAGCAGAACGCCAACCGCGCCGCGAACCTGGTGCGCCAGCTCCTGGCCTTCTCGCGCCAGCAGACGTTGCAGCCGCGCGTGCTCAACGTCGCCGACGCGCTGACCGAGCTGTCGCACCTGCTGCGCCGGCTGATCGGCGAGAACATCGAGCTGAAGATGATCCATGGTCGCGAGCTGGGGCTGGTCCGGGTCGACCAAGGCCAGCTGGAGCAGGTCATCATCAACCTCGCCGTGAATGCGCGCGACGCAATGGGGCAGGGCGGCTCGCTGACGATCCGCACCAGCAACTTCGCCGCCTCGGCGCCGATCCGGCGCGGCGCGGAGGTGATGCCCGCCGGCGACTATGTCCGCATCGAGGTGAGCGACACCGGCACCGGGATCGAGCCCGAGATCATCGATCGCATCTTCGAGCCCTTCTTCTCGACCAAGGAGATCGGCGCGGGCACCGGCCTCGGGCTTTCGACCGTCTACGGCATCGTCCGCCAGACCGGCGGCTTCGTCTTCGTCGATTCGCGCCTCGGGGAAGGCGCTACCTTCAATATCTATCTGCCGGTGCATGCCGAGGAGCGCACCGCCGAGGCGGCGAGGCTCGATTTGGGAGATGCCGCGGAAGCGGCCCGCGACCTCACCGGTATCGGCACCATCCTCCTGGTCGAGGACGAGGACGCGGTCCGGCTGTTCGGCGCGCGCGCCCTGCGCAACAAGGGCTATGAGGTGCTGGAGGCGCGCTCGGGCGAGGAGGCGCTGGAGCTGATGACCGGCCAGGACCGGCCGATCGACCTGCTCATCACCGATGTGGTCATGCCGCGGATGGACGGGCCGACCCTGATCCGGGCCGTGCGCGAG
The DNA here is from genome assembly GCA_029240475.1 of Rhodospirillales bacterium. Taxonomy (GTDB): domain Bacteria; phylum Pseudomonadota; class Alphaproteobacteria; order JAREAF01; family JAREAF01; genus JAREAF01. Next base: position 5,213 of record JAREAF010000190.1, read on the forward strand.
CGCTGGCCGCGGATGAAGGTGATTTACATCTCAGGCTATGCCGAGGACGCCTTCCGCAAGCGGCTCGACGAGACCGGCGCCATCCACTTCCTTCCCAAGCCCTTCAGCCTCAAGCAGCTGGCCGGGAAGGTGAAGGAGGTGATGGACGCGCCGGCCCGCGCCGACGGCAACCAGCGCACGCCGGCGCGGCGTAACGGGCTTCAGCAGCCTTTAATCCTAAGGAATTAACTGTTTTCGTTCTGTTCACATTTTCCGCTTTCAGAATCGGAACAAATCGGGTACATTTCTCCTCTGTCGGCGTTCCTGGACGCCGGCCTCTGGGCCATGTAAGAGGGGAGGATTGGACCCATGTCCAACCCGGCGCTGCGGATCGTCGAAAGGGACAACGTGGATAAAGGCAAGGCTTTGGAGGCCGCGCTCGGCCAGATCGAGCGCAGCTTCGGCAAGGGCTCGATCATGCGTCTGGGCCAGCGCGACAGCGCGGTCGAGACCGAGGTCGTCTCGACCGGGTCGCTGGGCCTCGATATCGCGCTCGGGATCGGCGGGCTGCCGCGCGGCCGGATTATCGAGATCTACGGTCCGGAAAGCTCGGGAAAGACCACGCTGGCGCTCCATGTCGTGGCCGAGGCTCAGCGGCAGGGCGGCGTCGCCGCCTTCGTCGATGCCGAGCATGCGCTCGACCCGGCCTATGCCGGCAAGCTCGGCGTCAAGGTCGAGGACCTCCTGATCTCGCAGCCCGACGCGGGCGAGCAGGCGCTGGAGATCGCCGACACGCTGGTGCGTTCGGGCGCGATCGACGTGCTTGTGATCGACAGCGTCGCCGCGCTGGTTCCGCGGGCCGAGCTCGAAGGCGAGATGGGCGATTCCCATGTCGGCCTGCATGCGCGCCTGATGAGCCAGGCCTTGCGCAAGCTGACCGGCTCGATCTCGCGCTCGCGCTGCATTGTCATCTTCATCAACCAGATCCGCATGAAGATCGGCGTGATGTTCGGCAACCCGGAGACCAC
>JAREAF010000191.1 GCA_029240475.1 Rhodospirillales bacterium
CCTGTCCGCCGTGCTCAGCCAACAAAGAAGCCGAACTCGGCACCGAAGATGCCCGAGTTGAGGAGGCTTCTCGCTCGGAGGAGCCTACCGAAAGCCAATGGAGGGCATCCCCCAGCGCTCGGCCAACTCGTTCTGCTCGAGGTGCTGCACATCCGGGGACGGATCTCGGAATCCGACAGTTAGAATGTCGAGACTCGTCTCGACAAGCCCATGGAGCTCATCGTTGCGGAGCGCAACCGATCAACGACCGGCAGACGCGAATTGGCTCCGACGTTCAATGGATTTCCTTCGAAGTGCTCCTTTCGCCGTCTGTCCTGAAGCACCGAACGGCGCTGCGAGCGAGCGCTATATCCGATGCTCATTCGCCCGCAAGAGCGGGTATTGTACGGACTCACCTGCTCGGCCCAGATCAGCAGGCGGACCAAGTAGGCTCAATAGCGTTTCAAGCTCCCCTGCGGCAATGGCACGGCATGAGGTCACGCCCGCGTGACCGATCGTGAGCAGGAGCTGCTCACCGGCAGCACAGTCGGCGGCACTGACAGGCTCGACGTGACGAGCATGCGGAAAGGTGCGCCAGCTTCACGCAGGTTCGCAAGCCGTAAGGCCCCACACAAGCACAGGTCGGTGCGCGGTCCGCGCGACGCTGGAGCGCATGGTTGGCCGCCAGGCGCTCGAGATCGAGTTCTTCAAGGGGGCTCTTCAGCAACACGGTTGCCGAGAAGCGCGCCTATGTCCGATAATCGCCGGCCCGCGGTATCTCCGTCGCTCAAGAGCGGGTCCACTTTTGTCAGCACCTATGCCGTCTAGTATTTTTGACTTACAGCGGCCACTTCCCTGGAGCACGAACGCCATCACTCCTGAAAGTTGAGACATCGGACCCTGTAGTAGCTCACAGCCATTACCCTTGAGCCTTTTGGCGCGTCGCCGCGAGAACAGGGGACTCCGCGACCGATGGGCTGCCGACCAAGTGGCTAGCATCTTTGCGCTACGGCAATCGGCTGACTGTCGGCGCTGTCGCCTCGCCGGTAACATTACCTCGTCACAGCCTGATCCGCCGCGCTGAAACTGCGGCGAGGCCCAGCTGCAGGGAGTTCCACTATGGCGATCAGCGACCAGGACATCATGGAAGACCTCGCCTATGCCGATTCGGAGGGTGCTTCCGAGATGATGGAAGACGAGTTCGACCCCTTCAACGAGTACGAAAGCGACTTCGCCGGCGCAGGCGACTTCGCCGGCTCAGGCGACTTCGGCGAGGACGAGGGCGACTATTTCTCGGGCGAGGACGACTTCGAGGCCGATGAGGCGGACGAGAGCCTCGGGCAGATGCTCAGCGGGGTGCTCGGCGCCGAAGACGAGGACGAGTTCCTCGGCAAGCTTTTCAGCGGGGCGAAAAATCTGATCAAGAAGGCGGCGCCAGTGGTCGGCAAGATCGCTCGAGGCGCCGCCCCGATCCTCTCGATGATTCCGCATCCGGCGGCGCAGGTCGCCGGACGGGTCGCCGGCATGCTCGGCAAGCTCAAGGCCGAGGGCGCCTCGGTCGAAGACGCTCTCGAGGCCGTCGCCGAGATCGCAGCGCGCGACCCGCGCGCTCTTCCGGTCGTGGTTGGGCTCGCCTCGCGCTCGGTGATCAAGAACCGCGGCTCCTCGATGCCGCCGGCCCAGCGGCAGCAGGTCGCGAAGACGATGAGCAAGGCCGCGCGCACGCTCGTCAGCAGCGGCGGTCCGCAGGCGATCAGGGCGCTGCCCAAGATCACTCAGAGCGTGAAGCGCACCGCCGGCGCGCGCGGCGCATCGCCGGGCGTCCAGCCGCGGGTGATCGCGCGCACGGCCGCGAAGGTCGCGCATAACCCCAACCTGCTCCGCCGCCTCAGCAAGCCCTCCCCGCGGGCTCAGAGCATCGCGCAACGCGCCAACGGGGGCGGCGGCTATGGCGGCGGCAATGGCGGCAGCCGCACCATCCGCGTGCCGGGGCCCGCTACGATCACCATCAATATGAGCTGAAGCGAGCGGTCCCGTCGGAGCGAGGCAGGTGCGTCATGGCCACGGCTCGACCATACCCGGTCCCGCGGGACCCGCTGGCGCGCTTCCTGCGGGTCAAGGCTCGCACCCTCGCAAGCCGCGCTCGCCAGCTCATCACCCTGACGCCCGAGTCCGTCGGGCTGCGGCCGGAAGACATGCCCTATGCGCCGCGGCCTGAGCATTTCGCCGCCGCGAACAAGCGGCTCCAGGCGATCAGCCGGGCGGTGCAGGGGCGCCTCGCCGAGCTCGGCAACGCCGCAGACGCGAAACCCGAAGACCAGCTCCTCTCGATGGCCATGGTCGAGCGCGAGATCGACCGCGCCAGGCGCGCTTTCGGCATGTTCTTCGAGGTCTTCGCCCAGCGCGGCACCGCCTTCAACCGGCGTCTCGCCGCGCATGATGCGATCTCGGTCGACTGCTACGACGCGATCCGCCAGGCCTCGCCCCGCACCTTCCCCGGCCCGATCGTCTCGCCGCTGACTTATCTCGAGCACGGCTATTCGCCCGCCACTATGCGCCGGGGCGTCACGCTCAGCCGCCTTCTCGGCGAGACCAACCCGTTCCCGCTCATCCGCATTCCGTATGATCGCGACCGTCCTTGGCAAGCCGTGTTCCTGCACGAGGTCGCCCATAACCTGCAGGCCGATCTCGGGCTCTGGGTGCAGAACCGCGACGCCGTCATCCAGCGGTTAGCCGAGGAGCGCGCGCCGGCACTCGTGATCAGCATCTTCGGGCGCTGGCACAAGGAGATCTTCGCGGACCTCGCCGCGCTCCTGCTCGGCGGGCCGGCGAGCGCTTGGGGCCTCGCGACCTTCCTCGCGCATCCCGCCGACAAGGTGATGACCTATCGGCCTGGCGGGGCGCATCCCACGGGCTACCTGCGGGTGCTGGTCCTCGCCGAGATGCTGCAGCGCATGAAATTCGCGGACCATGCGCGCAATCTGAGCTCGGTCTGGAAGCGGCTTTACGATCCGCGCCGCGGCCACCGCATCCCGACGCTCCTGCTGGGCCATGCCAAGGCGGCCATCGCGGCGGTGGTCGACGAGATCGCGTTCCAGCCGCGGCGGGCGCTCGCCGAGCGCGCGCTCGCGACCGTCATCCCGTTTGAGCCGCGCGACCACCAGCGGATCCGCGAGGCCGGCGAGATGCTGGTGCGCCTGCGCGCTCCCCGCGAACTGCCGCCGCGCTTCCTCGTCAGTGCCGCTGCCTACGCGCTCGAGAAAGGCGTCGGCACGCGCGAGCTCAACGAGCTCGTGCTCGACATCCTCGCTCCAAGGGAACAGCCGACCGGTAACGTGATCACGCTGAAGGCTGCATGAGGCTTCCAATGAACGGCTCCAACCCGACCTTCGACGACCTCGGCGTCCGCGACCGCACCCCGGCTGCGATCAGGGTCGACAACCTGATCCGCCAGCTCCTCCGGATCGGCGATCCCCGCGATCCTCGGGAGGTTGCTGAGGGACTGAAGCGGCTCTTCCCCAAGGACGCCGGCCTGCTTGCCTCGGAGGCCGAGGGCTTCGCCGTCGTGCCGAGCCGCATGCGCGCTATGCCGCGGGCAGCGGAGTCGATGGCGACGGGGGCCGAGCTCAACCAGGCGGTTGCCGACATTGACCGCGATCTCGTGGCGCTAACGACAGACCATCGACTCAAGGGTATCTCGGCCGAGCTCCTGGGCTGGGGCCAGGCCATCCGTTCGATCGTTGCCGACGGCGCCTCGGCCGCTCGCCTCGCGCTCGATCCGCGCGCTCGCGATCGCCTCTTCGGCGCCCGTCGGCAGCTCTGCGATTACTCCCGGCTCGCCCGGCTCATCGGCGCGCTGACGCAAACCATGAACCAACCTTATCGCCGCCTCGCGCAAAGCCTCGACGAAGTTGCCGGCCTTCTCCTGGTGCTGGCCGGCGAGGCCTTGGCCGGGGCCGGCCTCGGCGGGGGCCGATTCCTCCTGTCGGTCCCCGCCAGCGAGCTGCAGGCGCGGCGCGACGCCGTTCTCCTCGCGCTGCGCACGCTCTCCGGCACGACCGAGCAGGCCTACGGCAACGACCAATGGCCGTGGGGCCTCCATGGCCTGCGCGAGATGCTGCGCCAGATCGAGGCGAGCGGTCATCTTGACCTGCGCGCCCTTCTCGAGGAGCCCGTGATCGGCCGGCTTATGGACGAGCTCATCGAGCGAGCCTCGCAGCACAACGTGCTCGGCTTAAGAGCGCTCGGCGCGACCGCCGACGTCGCCGTGCAGCGACTCCATCGGCTGCTGCATCTGATCGACGACCGCGTGCAGCCAGAATCGCCCGCGGTGACGACCTTCCTCAAGGCCATCCAGCTCTTCCTCGACGCCTTCCGCTCGAGTCGCAGCGGCTACCGACTCCTCTTCGTCGCGCGGGCGCCGATCGCCTTCTACGGCCTTGCCGGCATCGGCGGCCCGGACGCCGCGACCCACCGCCTCATCGAGCTCGTCGTCCAGCGCGGCCGCCTCGCCGAGTTGCTCGACTGCTATCTCGGCTGCGAATGCTGCAGCGACGACATCATCTGCCAGATCCTCCTGGACAAGATACTGTACGACACGGACCGCGCCATCGACCTCTATACGCTCGGCAGCGATCCGGACGGCGCCGGCGAGCCCGAATGGCGGGCCGCGGCTTTCGCGGCGCTGATTATCCAGTTTCTCAACGACAACCCGCAGGAGGGTAACCAGGGCTGCCTTGCCGGCGCATGCTTCCCGCGGCTCGGCGAGCTCGTCGACAGCCTCGGCCTCATCCGCGACCGCTTAGCATTTGAAAAGCTCACCGCCTCGGGCTCGGTCGTGCCGGGAGATGCGGACGCGCAGGCCCATCGCGATCTGATGACCGGCGAGCTCTGTCTGCAGCGCCAGGCCGATCGCCGCCTCGAAGCGGTCATAGCGACACTGTCGGCGGGCTGCGTGCCGGGCGAGACGGTGCTGACCGCGATCGAGACGCTAATCGACCGCGCCATCGCTCGCATCGACGCGGCGCACGGCGAGTGCCCCGAAGTCGAGATCACGGTTCCGCACACCCTCGAGAGCTCGTTCGACTCGCTCAACGATTTCAGCGAGCGCGCGCGGAGCCTCGGCCTCATCAATCGCCGCGGCCGGTGACACGGCGCGAAGCGCCACGAGCCTCAAAGGAGTCGACAATGGCCAAGATGGACACGGTGCTGACAGGGGCCGGATCGTTCGCGAACGAGCTCGTCGGCCTGGTGCGCGACCTGAGGATCGGGCTCAGGGCGCAGATGGAGCGGACCTTTCCGGGCGTGCCCTTCACGCCGGGGCCGGCCTTCCACTGGCCGCGGGTCAAGGACGACGAGAGCTTCGTCGCCGGCGTCGCTGAGGCGGGCGAGGCGGCCAACTGCATCGGCCCGGCCGCCCAGAAGATCTTCGGGATCATCGATAGGGTCGAAGGCGACATCGCGCGCTTCAAGGACGAGACGGCGCGGCGCGGTATCGCGAAGCTGGGCGAATCCGGCGAGAGCTGGGACTGCGAGGACATCACGGCCTACCGCCGCGAGGCGCAGACCTACATGCAGCAGGTCTTCGCCTACGCCGCAACGCTGCACTTCGCGATGCAGCGGACCCTCTGGAACATCGAGTTCATCCACGAATGCCCGCCGCATCCCTGCGACGACCCCGCTGCCAGCGCGTACCCCTGGTATGCTCGCCGGGGCTACGCGGAGAACGGCGGCGGCGACTATGACGCCGGCGGCGAGCTGAAGGTTGCGGTCGATGCGCGTGCGGCCGCCGAGCGGGCGGCGCGCGACGCGGAGGCCGAGTGGAAGGTGCAATCCGAACGCGCGGCCGAGGCCGAGGCGCAGGGACGCCAGGAGCGGGAAGCGCGCTGGGCGGCCGAGCGCGCTCTGCGCGAGACCGAAGCGCGCGCGAAGCAGGCCGAGCAGGGCCGCTCCGCCGCCGAGCGGATGGCCGAGGAGGCCGCGAAGGACCGCGAGGCCGCCCAAGCACGGGCCACCGAGCTCGAGGAGCGCACGCGGCAGCTCGAGCGCGACCAGACCGCCGAGTCCTACGGCGGGGGCGAGACGCAGCCGACGGGGCGGACGTCCGCCGCCAAGGGCCGGCCGGCCGGCCGCAAGCGCCGCGGCGGACGTGCAGAAAGCTGAGAGTCACTCCTGAAAGGGCATGCGCCCGCGGGGTCCGACCATGGCCTACGACACCTTTGAAACCATTCAA
>JAREAF010000192.1 GCA_029240475.1 Rhodospirillales bacterium
CCAACAGCGACGTGATGAGGAACGGTTCGCTGTGCCCGGTCGGGTGGATCAGCACCTGCTCGTCAGCGACCGCGAGCACGATGATCCCGGCGACGATCGGGATATGGCCATAAGTGTAGGCCCCCCGGCCGATCAGGCCCGGCGTTCGGTCATGCTCGATGAGCTCGCTTCCGCGCCGGGCGCCGACGTCGAAATAGATCCACCACATGGCGACCGAGGCGAGGAAGGCGCTGAGGAATGCGAGGATCGCTGGCCAGCTCCGCTCCAGCTCCGCAAAGGTCGCACCGGTCACCAATATGCCTTCGCCCAGCGAGATGATGATGAACAGGGCGCAGCGCTCGGCCATATGGGCGCCGCTGATGTTCCATTCCTCCGGAGTCGAACGGCCGAGGCCCGGCACGACGAAGAACAGCAGCGGCCCGGCATACTCCACGGCGAGTGCGGCCGCCCACCAGGCCAGCCGATACGTCGGGTCTTCATCGAGGCCGCCCGCGATCCACAGCGGCGCGGATACGATGAAATAGACGGTCGCGCGGGTCAGGTTCTTCGAACCGCCGCGTTCCCATTCGCCCTTCGCCCACGCGGTGTAGGCCGTTCGTCCGATCTGAATCGCGACATAAGCAATCGCGAAGTGCAGGCCATAGTCCTCGAACGCCCCGGGAATCGCGCTCGACAGCATGAGGCTGAGCAACATGACGGTCGCTAGCTTCAGCCGGACCGGGGGCCGGTTGGGATCCAGCCAGTTCGTCGCCCAGGCGGTATAGACCCACGCCCACCAGACGGCGAGGAACATCGCCAGCGTCTGCAGGGCACCGGCGATCGTGTGATGATCCAGCAGGTAATGCGAGAGCTGCGTCACCGCGAAAACGAACACCAGGTCGAAGAACAGCTCCATCTCGCTAACGCGATGCGCTGCGTGCTCGCCGGCGTCGCGCAGGTGGGAGTGCCGTGGCATGGCTGTAACGAAGCCCGAGTTGGTCCCATGCGCAAGCCCTTCCTGTGGCGACCTTCGCGCAGGTTTCCGTGCGCTGCGCAAATAGCAGAGGCGCAAGCGCCCGCGGCCGTGGGAGCCTTAGACGCTTCATGGTCGCGGGCACCGGCAGGAAGATCAGGATGTTCGCCTGACGCGGCGGCATTGGGAGGCGCGCTCGCGACCATCCTGGGACGCGGCGGGGGGTTATGGTAATTCTTAGTTAGGAAGCACAAGAACCCATCCTCGCGAGGTTCTCACCATGTTGAACCCTCAACTCAAGGTCCAAGCCTTGCGACCAGACCGCGAGGTCCTGACCAGGCAGCTGCTGCCGTACTTCATTGGCATCTCCGGTAAAACGGTCGGCGCTTCCGGTTTGTCCATGCACTTGGTCGTCATCCCGCCTGGGGCACGAGCGGAACCCCACATCCATCTCGGCTACGAGACAGGCATCTACGTGCTCGAAGGGACCGTTCTGACGCGTTGGGGTCGCAATCTCGAGAATGAGACCGTCAGCCAGACCGGAGACTTCCTGTTCATTCCTCCCGGCGTACCGCACGAGGCAATCAACCTTAGTTCTGTGACCCCTGCTCGCGCGGTGGTTGCGCGCAACGACCCTTCTGAGCAAGACAGGGTCGAGCCGTACTCCGTCAAACACACTGTTGGCTCGTAAATGCAGACACGTGCTATGTCAACGTGCCCGCCATCCGGGGAGAGGGTACCCACGGCGACGTTAGCCCCGGTCGCCTCGGCCTGGAGGCTGGGAGACGGACCCCTTCGTCTGCGACGCTAGAAGCTAGCTTATGACAGATGTGATCGTTGTCATTAGGGCAGGATCAATCGGCCAAGCGTCGCGCTAAGCAGGTCCGAAGCTGCCATTCGAGCGTGTTGGCTGCGGGGGCCCGCAACTGCCTTTATTTGCTCCTGTTCGCAGGCGGGCTGGGCGCGCGATCTCGTTAGCTGCACGGGCCCGATACCCGCTTTGCCGAAATCACCAACGTTGGATCCGAACAGGGTCGAACCAGGTGTCAGATAGGTCAACCCCGGGCGGCGCCTCCGCCTCAGAAGGACAGGCTCTCAGCCTGCATCACGTTGGGGATGCGGCGCAGCTCGGCCAGCAGGCTTCCGCTGACCGGCTGGTCGATCTCGACCAGCGCGATGGCGTCGGCGCCCGGCGCGGATCTTCCGAGATGGAAGGTCGCGATGTTGACCCCCGCGGCGCCCAGCAGAGTCCCGAGCCGGCCGATGAAGCCCGGCTTGTCCTCGTTGGTCAGATAGAGCATGTGCCGGCCCAGCTCGGCCTCGATCGGGATGCCCTTGATCTCGACCAGCCGCGGCTTGTCGCCGCCGAAGAGCGTGCCGGCGACGTCGCGCCGGCGCCGGTCGGTCTCGAGGGTGAGACGGATCAGCGTTTGATAGTCGGTCGGCCGGTCATGCTTGACCTCGGTCAGGCTGATGTCGCGCTCGCGCGCCAGCACGGGGGCATTGACCATATTGACGTGATCCAGCATCGGCGACAGCAGGCCCGACAGCGCCGCCGCGGTGAGGGGCCGCGTATTGAGGCCGGCCGCGAGCCCCTCATACTCGATCGTGACGCTGCGGATCCCGGAGCGGGTGAGCTGCCCGGCAAGGCTGCCCAGCTGCTGGGCGAGCTTGATGTAGGGCTTGAGCCGCGGCGCTTCCTCGGCGGTCACGGAAGGCATATTCACCGCGTTCGCCACCGCGCCGGTCAACAGGAAATCCGACATCTGCTCGGCGATCTGCACGGCCACCTTCTCCTGCGCCTCGGAGGTGGAGGCGCCCAGATGCGGCGTCGCGATCACCTGCTCCAGCCCAAACAGCGGGTTGGTTCGCGCGGGCTCCTGGCTGAACACATCGAGCGCGGCCCCCGCGACATGCCCGGATTCGATCGCGGCTTTGAGATCGGCCTCGACGATCAGCTCGCCGCGGGCGCAATTGACGATGCGCACGCCGCGCTTGGCCTTCCTCAGCGCCTTGGCGTCGATCATGTGTCGCGTCGTCTCGGTCAGGGGCGTGTGCAGCGTGACGATGTCCGCGCGCGCCAACAGCGCATCGAGCTCCACGCGTTCGACTCCGAGGTCCCGCGCCCGCTCTTCGGAAAGGTACGGGTCGTAGGCGATCACCCGCATCTTGAGACCGTGCGCCCGGTCGGCGACAATCGAGCCGATATTGCCGCAGCCGACGATCCCGAGAACCTTGCCGGCAAGCTCGACCCCAACGAACCGCTCCTTCTCCCACCGCCCCGCGTGAGTTGCGGCATTCGCCTGCGGGATCTTTCGGGCGAGCGCCAGCATCATGGCGATCGCGTGCTCGGCGGTGGTGACGGCGTTGCCGTGCGGCGCGTTCATCACCACCACGCCGCGCTGCGTCGCCGCCGCGACGTCTATCGTGTCGACGCCGATTCCGGCGCGGCCCACCACCTTCAAGGCGCTCGCCGCAGCGAGGATCTCGCGCGTGACCTTGGTGGCCGAGCGCACCGCCAGCCCGTCATAGCCGGCGATGATCTCTTTCAGCTCCGCCGGAGAGAGGCCGGGGCGGCTGACCGCCTCGATGCCCCGCTCCTTGAAGATGTCGAGAGCGCTCGGGCTCAGCGCATCGGCGATCAGCACTTTCATCATTCGCTCCTCGCTCCGGTCAGGACAGGCCGAGTTCCCGCTTCCCTTCGGCAAAAGCCCAGTCCAGCCACGGCAGGACCGCGCCGAGATCGGCCGCCTCCACCGTCGGGCCCGCCCACAGGCGCAAGCCCGGCGAGGCGCTGCGATAGGCGCCGACGTCGAAGGCCGCGCCTTCTTCCTCCAGGCGCCTGGCCATGGCGGCGGCGAGTTTGCCCTGCGTGAGCGCGTCGAGCGCCGGATCGGCGAAACGGAGGCACACGGAAGTTGTCGAGCGGATCGCCGGCTCGGCCGCGAGGAACTCGATCCACGGCGTCCGCTCGACCCAGCGGCCAAGAACGCGCGCATTCTCCTGGCAGCGGGCGACGAGGCCCGACAGACCGCCGACCGCATCCGCCCAGCGAAGCCCGTCCAGCGCATCCTCCACGCAGAGCATCGAGGGCGTGTTGATGGTCTCGCCGCGGAACAGCCCTTCGCTGATCCGGCCGTCCTCGGCCATGCGGAACAGTTTCGGCATGGGCCAGCTTGGGCGGTGCGCGGTGAGCCGCTCCAACGCGCGGGGACTCAAGGCGAGCATGCCGTGGCCGCCCTCCCCACCCAGCGCCTTCTGCCAGGACCAGGTCACCACGTCGAGCCGGTCCCAAGGCAGCTCCATGGCGAAGGCCGCGGAGGTCGCATCGCAGATGGTCAAGCCGGCGCGGTCGTCGGCGATCCAGTCGCCGTTCGGCACCCGCACGCCCGAGGTGGTGCCGTTCCACACGAACACCACATCGCGCGCGAAATCCACCGCGCCAAGATCGGGCAGGTGGCCATAGGGCGCTTCGAGCACGCGGAAATCCACGCCGCCGAGCTGCTTGAGGTCGGCCGCCCAGCCTTCGCCGAAGCTCTCCCATACGAGCACATCCACCGCGCGCGGGCCGAGCAGCGACCAGAGCGCCATCTCCACCGCGCCGGTATCCGAGCCCGGCACGATGGCCAGCCGGTAATCCGAGGGCATGCCGAGCACGGCGCGGCTGCGGGCGATCACCTCGGCGAGCTTGTCCTTGCCGGCCGCGGACCGGTGGGACCGGCCGAGGCATGCGGCGGACAGCGCCTGAAGCGACCAGCCGGGGCGCTTCACGCAAGGACCCGAGGAGAAGTGCGGACGCGCCGGTCGATGAGAGGGCTTGGCGTGGGTGCGGGCGTTCACCTGCAAATCTCTTCGCTGCGATAGCCCTGGAGGTGAAGCAAGCCGGTGAGGTCGGCGTGGTCTATCCGAAACCGCGCGGCCGCCGCAACAGCGGGCTTTCCGCGATAGGCCACGCCGAGACCCGCGGCCTGCAGCATCGGCAGATCGTTCGCGCCGTCCCCGACCGCGGCAGCGGCGGAAAGCGGCAGATTCAGGCCTCTCGCGATCTCCTCGAGCGCCGCGAGCTTCGCACGCCTATCGAGCACCGGCTCGCGCACGCGTCCGGTCAGCCGCCCGCCGGCGACTTCGATGTGGTTGGCGCGGAACGCATCGAAGCCGCAGGATTCCGCCACCGACTCGGCAAAGCAGTCGAAACCGCCGGTGACCAGCACCGTGAAGCAGCCATGCTTGCGCATGGTCCGCACCAGTTGCCGCGCGCCAGGGGTGAGCGTGACCCTCTCCCGCACCTTCTCCAAGAGAGAGGCGGGCTGCCCGGCCAGCAAACCCACACGGAACCGCAACGCGCCGGCGAAATCGACCTCGCCGCGCATGGCGCGCTCGGTGATCGCCGCGATCTCGGCGCCCAGCCCCGTCAGCCGCCCAAGCTGGTCGAGCAGCTCCTCGGCGATGATGGTGGACTCCATATCGGCGACGAGCAGGGATTTCCGCCTCCCTGCTGCCGGCTGCGCGCCGAGATCGACCGCAGCCGGGCCCAAGGCTCCCCGCGCGGCAGCCTCCGCGGCGGCGTCGTCAATGCCGGTGAAAAACAGGTCGCACGCCCGACCCGGCGCGAGCCAGACCCGTTGGCCCGCCAGGGCGCCCGCTTCGCCCAGAGCCGCGCCGACCCATGCGACGAGCTCATCGGTCAGCTCGCCGTCGCTGCCGCCGATCAGCGTCAGAATCTGCGACATGCGATGACCTCTCCCCCAAGAGCGGGCTGGTCTGGCATGAGCCCACGGCCGAAGCAAGCGTTCGGGTCAGGCCCCGGCGGCACGTCCGACCGGAGCGCCCCCGCCTCTTCCTTCAGCCTTCGCCCCTACGCCTTGACCGCATCGAACTCGGCGCGGGCCGCACGGATCTCCTCGGGCGTCATGCGCTCGATATTGCAGTAGTCGAGCTTCCAGTCGGCATCCTCGCTCCAGCGCACGGGCGACTGCACGGTCGTGCGCGGCGCGGGCGCGGCTTCGATCAGGCGCAGCGCCAACTCCAGCGTCAGCTCCTGCGAGGCGGGGTCGTTCGGCTTGCCCGCCGCATTGCCGAGCGGGAAATACGAGAAGAGGAATCGAGGCAACGCCCACATACTCGACGATATCCTTGGCTGAGCCTATCTCCAAATTGCGCGAAAGGCGTTGCGCGGTGAACGCCTAGCGCCGGCCGCTGCGCCGGAGCGAGCCGAGGATGCCGCGCACCAGCTCGCGTCCG
>JAREAF010000193.1 GCA_029240475.1 Rhodospirillales bacterium
GGCGCGCGCGCTGCTGGCGGGCGCGCTGCCGCCCGGCGCAGCCGTGCTCCTCACCCGAATTGCGCACGACAAATACGCCGGCCGAGTGATCGCCGAGGTCTGGCTTCCGGACGGCCGCGCCGCCGCCCCGCTGCTGCTCCGGGCGGGACTGGCCGTCGCCTACGGCCAGCCGCAGGACTGGTGCAGCGGCTAAGAGGGTTGCCCGCCCGCCGGCAAGCGGCGATCATCGCCCCAGTCCCCGCCCGGCAACCCAGCCCATTGTGAGCCCATGTCCTCGCACCGCGATTTCCCGAACCTGTTCGTGCTCGACCACCCGCTGATCCAGCACAAGCTGAGCCTGATGCGCGACAAGCGCACGCCCACCATCCAGTTCCGCCATCTCTTGCGCGAGATCGCGCTCCTGATGGGGTACGAGATCAGCCGCGAGCTGCCGCTCACGACCGAACGCATCGAGACGCCGCTGACCGCGATGGACGCGCCGGTCATCGCCGGAAAGAAGGTCGCGGTGGTGGCGATCCTGCGGGCCGGTCTCGGCATGGTGGAGGGCCTGCTGGACCTGATCCCCTCGGCGCGCGTGGGGCATATCGGCCTATACCGCGATCCGCAAACGCGCCGACCGGTGGAGTATTTCGTCAAGCTGCCGGACCCGGAGGGGCGGCTCTTCTTCATTCTCGACCCGATGCTCGCGACCGGCCATTCGGCCTCGGCCGCGGTGGACATCCTGAACCGCCGGGGCATTCCCGATTCCCGGATCCGGCTGATGGCGCTGGTGGCCGCGCCCGAGGGCGTGCGCACCTTCCGCGCCTCCCATCCCGATCTGCCGATCTATGCCGCCGCGCTCGATGAGCGGCTGAACGATCACGCCTATATCGTCCCGGGCCTGGGCGATGCGGGCGACCGGCTATTCGGAACGCGCTAGCCGGTTAACGCGGAAGAATGAAGAACCGGTTCAGCGCGGGCGGCGTTGGGAAATTGACTGGAAAGCGGAAGCATTCCGCCGAACTCGAGCGAGCGCCGTCGGGGGTGGGCGCAGAAGGAGTCTTGCCATCTCCAAGCATCCCGACCTCTTCGACTATAGCTGGGCCGAAGAGGTGGTCCATGCCGTTACGCATGGGTTGGGAGCTGTTCTCAGCATGGCGGGGCTGGTCATCCTGGTGGCCGCCGCACGCAACACCGGCAGCCCGCTGGCGCTGGGCGCCGCCACGGTCTATGGGCTGACGCTGGTCTTCTGTTATGTGAGCTCGGCGCTCTATCACGGCGTCAGCCGGCCGCGCCTGAAGCGATTCTTCCTGCTGCTCGACCACGCAGCCATCTATCTGCTGATCGCCGGCACCTATACTCCCATCGCCCTCCTGCTGCCGGTGCCGCGCGGCTGGATCCCGGTCGCGTTCGTCTGGTTCCTGGCCCTGGTCGGCATCTTCGGGAAGATCGCCGCCTATCGAAACGGCATCCTGGTCCGCAATCACCGTCTTTCCGCGTTGCTCTATGTGGGCATGGGCTGGTCCGGGCTGGCGCTGGGCTGGGACGTGCTGGCGCATCTGCCGGGCGCCGCGCTCGCCTGGCTGGTTGCCGGAGGGCTGCTCTACTCCCTGGGCGCCCTGGTGTTCCTGGCCCACCACATCCGCTATCACCACGCCCTTTGGCACGTGATGGCGCTGGTCGGCAGCGCCTGCCATTTCTGGCTGGTCTTCTCCTACGTGCTGCCGGGCTCGGCGGGCCTGTGAGGCAGGCGAGCATCGACGGCGATGGCGCGGCAGGGCGCGGCCCGCGGCCACATCCACGCCAAGACCCGCCGACCCGCCGAATGCGCTAGCCGAGCAAGGCCCGCACCAGCTCGCGCAGGCTGAGCAGCACGATCACCACGCCCACCAGCAGCATCAGCGGGCGGTCCGGGATGTGCCTGGTCGCGAGCGCCGCGAAGGGCGCGGCGACGATCCCGCCCAGCACCAGGCCGGCGATGATCGGCACCAGCTCCAGCCCGACCGTCGCAAGGAAGGTCACCGAGACCGTCAAGGTCACGAAGAACTCGGCGAGATTGACCGAGCCTATGGCCATGCGCGGCACGGCCCCCCGCCCGACCAGGGTCGAAGCAACGATCGGGCCCCAGCCGCCGCCGCCGATGGCGTCGATGAATCCGCCGAAGAGCCCGAGCGGCACCACCTGGCGCGGCGCCTCTGCCCGGACCCGCTGGCGCACGGCCCGGCTGACGATCAGCACCCCCATGCCGAACAGATAGAGCGAGACGTAGGGCCGAATGGCATCCCCCGGCAGGCTCGCGAGCAGATAGGCGCCCGCCGCGCCGCCGATCATCCCCGGAATGGCCAGCCGCACCACCAGCTTGGTATCGACATTGCCCATGCGCCAATGGGCGGCGCCGGAGGCGGCGGTGGTGAAGACCTCCGCCGCATGGACGCTGGCGCTGGCCATCGCGGGCGCGGTTCCCAGGCTCAGCAGGACCGTCGTCGCAGACAGGCCATAGGCCATGCCCAGCGCCCCGTCGATGAGCTGCGCCGCGAAGCCCACGGCGGTGAAGAGGATGACATCGTCCCACATGCACGGCAGGTCCTTCCCGGACCAGGGCTGCTGGGCCGCGTCAGCCTTCCTCTCCGGCGGCCCAGGCCTGGCGCTTGCGGTAGATGGTCGAAGGGCTGATCCGCAGCAGCTCTGCGGCCTTCGGGATGTTGCCGTCGCACATGGCGATGGCCTGCTCGATCGCCCGCTTCTCGATCATCCAGAGCGGGACGACCTCCTCATCCTCGCCGCCGGGCGCGGGCGACGGCGCAGGCTTGCTGGCGGCGGGCGCAGTCGCGCCGCCCCGGCGCCGCAGCAGGGGCGGCAGCATCGCCTCGGTGACCACGCCGCCGGGGTTGAGCACGACCACCGAGCGCATGACGTTCTGCAGCTGGCGGATGTTGCCGGGCCAGTCATAGGCGGAGATCAGCTCGGCCGCCTCCTCCGACAGCCCCTCGAAGCTCTTGCCCTCCTCGGCCGCGATCGCGTCCAGGAAGGCCTCGGCCAGCTTGCGCACATCCTCGCCGCGCTCGCGCAAGGGCGGCATGTCGATCGGGATCACATGCAGCCGGTAATAGAGATCCTCGCGGAAGCGGCCGGCCTCGACCTCGGCGAGCGGGTCCTTGTTGGTGGCGCAGACGAAGCGGACATCGACCTTCTGCACCGCGCTTCCGCCCACCGGGGTGAATGTGCCGGTCTGGACGAAGCGCAGCAGCTTGGTCTGCAGGTTCGGATCCATATCGCAGATCTCGTCGAGGAAGAGCGTGCCGCCATGGGCGCGCTTGGCAGCGCCCTCATGGTCGGAGATCGCGCCCGTGAAGGCCCCTTTCACATGGCCGAAGATCTCGCTCTCCATCAGGTCTTTCGGGATCGCCGCGCAGTTGATGGCGATGAAGGGCCGCTCGCGGCGCGGGCTCATGCGGTGGACGGCCTCGGCGCACAGCTCCTTGCCGGTGCCGCTCTCGCCGGTGATGAAGACGGTGGCCTTGGAGGAGGCGGCGCTGTCGATGATGCGGTAGACGGCCTGCATCGCCTGCGAGGAGCCGAGGAAGCCGCAATAGCCGTCGCGCTCGTCGCGGAAGGTCTCGACCAGGCTCGCCAGGCGCTGGCGCTCGAGCGCGTTGCGCAGGGTGACCAGGAACCGTTCGGAGGTGAAGGGCTTGACCAGGAAATCGTAGGCGCCCGCGCGCATCGCCTCGACCGCGAGGTTGATGGAACCCAGCGCGGTTATGACGATGACCGTCGGGCCGTTGAGCCGGCCGCCGAGGCTGCGCAGCACCTCCAGCCCGTTGATGTCGGGCAGGTTGATGTCGAGCAGCACCACGTCATAGGCCTTGTCGGCGGCCGCCGAGAGCGCGGCCGCGCCGGAATCGACCAGCTGCGGGGTGATTCCCTCGCGCTCCAGGTACGCGGCGTAGAGCGAGGCGAGCTGCGGCTCGTCCTCGACCACGAGCACGCGGGCCGGGCTGCGGCGGCGCGTCGGCAGCTCCCCGCGCGCGCGGACCTCTGAAGGTATGCCAGCCATAGGGCAAGCTTAGCGCAAAATGGCCCGGAGGGAGAGATGCGAGCGGTCCGAAAAAGCGAAGCGCCCGGCCCCCATCGGGAGCCGGGCGCGGAAGGAGCGCTCCTTTCGCCTAGGCGGCTATTCGCGGCGCACGCCCAGGAGCTGCATCAGCATGACGAACAGATTGATGAAGTCGAGGTAGAGCGACAGCGCGCCCATGATCGACTTCTTGCTCATGACCTCGCGGTCGTCGCCCTCATAGTACCATTCCTTGATCCGCTGGGTGTCCCAGGCGGTCAGGCCCGTGAAGACGAGCACGCCGACCACCGAGATGGCGAAGTGCAGCGCCGGGGAGGCGAGGAACAGGTTCACCACCATGGCGATGATGATGCCGATCAGCCCCATGAAGAGGAAGCTGCCGAATCCCGCCAGGTCGCGCTTGGTCGTGTAGCCGTAGAGGCTCATCGCTCCGAAGGTGGCCGCGGTGATGAAGAAGACCCGCGCGATGCTCTCGCCGGTATAGACCAGGAAGATGCTGGAGAAGGCGAGGCCGTTCAGCGCCGCATAGATCCAGAAGGTCGCCTGGGCCGCCGTCGCGCTCATCTTGTGCACGCGGAAGCTCAGGAAGAATACCAGCGCCACCGGCGCCAGGATGGCCACCCACATCAGCGGCGTTCCGAAGATTGCCTGCTGCAGGCCCGGGCTCATCGCGACGAAGGCCGCCACCATGCCGGTCAGCGCCAGGCCGGAGGCCATGTAGTTGTAGACGCCCAGCATGTATTGCCGGAGGCCGACGTCGATGACTGTCGCCTCCTGGGCCCGCCGGTCGATCACGGTGTTGCGTTCAGGTCCGAAGGCCATGGTTTTCCTCTAACTCCCCACAAGCTCATTCGAGTGTTCTTGAGCCTCCCCAAATATGGTGAGGCGTCCGGTCCAGAACAATACTCGGCGGTTCCGAGCGCCCCAAGCGAAACCGGACGGGAGCTCACGGATTCCGGAGATAGGGCGCCGCCTTGGCCGAGAGCGCGCGCAAGCTCCCGGCGATGCCGAAAATCGTTGCAAAGGAGACACTTAGCAGCGCCGTGAGCAGGATCGGCAAGGGCGACGGGCGGAACGGCAGCTCCATGGCAAAGTGGAGTACGGCATAAGCGGCAGCCGCCCCGATGGGCGCCGCCACCGCGGCCGTGGCCAGCCCGACCATCAGGTGTTCCGCCAGGAGGGCCTTCAGGAGATCGGCCCGGGTCGCGCCCAGGACTTTCAGCACCACCGCGTCATAGACCCGCCTCCGCCGCAACGCCGCCGCCACCCCGGCCAGGACCAGGAGCCCGGCGGCGAGCGTCACGCCCGCCACCGCCCGGATCGCCTGCCCCACCCCGGCGAGGATGCGGCCCATCGCCTCCAGCGCCTCCGCCACGCGGATCGCGGAGATGTTGGCGAAGCGCTCGCTGACCGCCCGCTCGAGCCGATCCTCCTCGCCCGGCGGGACATGGATCGTGGCGAGCGCCATCTGCGGCGCGGTCTGCAGCACGCCCGGCGAGAACACCATGACGAAATTGATGCCGAGCTGACTCCAGTCGACCTCGCGCAGGCTGGCGATCTCGGCCGTCAGCTCGCGGCCGAGCACATTGACGGTCACCTTGTCGCCGATGCCCAGCCCGAAACCTTCGGCGATCTCCGCATCGAACGAGACCTGAAGCGGGCCGGCATGGTCCGGCTCCCACCAATCGCCCTCAACGATCTGGGTGCCCTGGGGCGGCTCGGCCGCCCAGGTGATGCCGCGGTCGCCCTGCAGCACCCATTCGAACTCGGCCGGGGCCTTGATCCGCTCGGTCGGGACGTCGTTGAGGCGCGTGATGCGCCCGCGCAGCATCGGCACCTCCTCATAGCCCTTGGCCTCGGGCCAGCCCGCGACCAGGGTGCGGAACTCCTCGCGCTGCGCCGGCTGAATGTCGATGAAGTAGAAGGTCGGCGCGGCGGCGGGGAGCGTGCGCTCGATCTCGGTCCTGAGGCTCGCCTCGACCAGGAGCACGGCGGTCAGCACGGTGACGCCCAGCCCCAGCGACAGCACCGCGCTGGGCAAGGCCGCGCCGGGACGGTGCAGGTTGGCGACGGCCAGCCGCCAGGCGGGCCGCGGCAGGCGCGGCGCACGGCGC
>JAREAF010000194.1 GCA_029240475.1 Rhodospirillales bacterium
CTCGGCCCCTCCTCGGCCGGCTGGAAGTAGAAAGCAACCGTGCCGGGCAGTCGATCACGCAGGCCGGCCAGGATCTCGGCCACTGTCATCAGGATCGCGACATGGCTGTCGTGCCCGCAGGCATGCATCACGTCGACCTCCTTGCCGAGATAGGTGCTCTTGGCCTTGGAGGCGAACGGCAGGTCCAGCGTCTCTTTGACCGGCAGTGCGTCCATATCGGCGCGCAGGGCTATTACCGGACCAGACCTGCCACCACGCAGGATGCCCACCACGCCCGTACGAGCGACGCCGGTCCTCACTTCCATTCCCAGGTGGCGCAAGTGATCAGCCACGAGCTGGGCGGTGCGGGTTTCCTGGTTGCCGAGCTCGGGGTGGGCATGGATATCGCGGCGCCGCTCGATCAGCTTGCCTTCCAGTGCCAGCACCTGACGCGCGACCTCGTCCTTCAGGCCAGCCGCCTCCTCTGCGAACGCCATGTGGCTCGCCACTCCGACGAGCAGCGCAACGAGAAGGCTGTTGCGTAGCTTGTGCTTGGCCATGACGCTAATCCCTTGTCCGATGCTGAGGCCCTGCTCCCGCATGAGGTTAGTCCAACCTACCTCGGGCTGGGCTGGATCGGCAGGCCCTGTTGCAAAGATTCACTCCGAGCAGGTGGTGGCTTGGCTTTGTTGTCGCTCGGCCTGTCTCGAAATCGCTCGTTGACGGCACCCCCGAAGCAGCCACAGTGGCGCCACCACATGGGTGTTGGGGAGTAAGTGAAGCCATGGCGAAGACCGCCGCTGCCGAGCGCCGCAGGACGCCGAAGCGCTCCGAAGTCAAGCGAGCGATACCTGCCGCACAGGAGCACTCGAGGCCGAAACAACGGCTCACAAGCGCTCGGCATGGTGCCTTTGATTGTGCACCTAAGGACATCGCCTTTGATGCCGAGCTGATGCGCATTCTTGATCAGCGCGTCACTAGGCGCCAAGGGTGGAAGCTCCTCGATCTCTCGGTCTCGGACGAGCCGGAAGAGACTGCCACCGAAGCTGCTGCAACCGAGGCAAGCGAGATCGCTATCACAACTGTGCCGTAGCCGAGGTACGGCATACGAGGGTCCGAGATGTTGCGCGAGCTCGTATCTATCGCTTTCCTCTGTTGCCCAGTTCCAGCCATGGCGGCCGATCCTGCCGAGGAGCGGGCGAAGCTGGAAGGTGCCTGGACGGCTATATCCGCCGAGCGCAACGGTGAGGAAGCGGCAGAGCTGGTTGGGCACCGGCTGGAGTTTGCCGGCAGACGATTTCACATTACAGCGCAGGGCAGGATACTCTACGTCGGCAGCTATGCGGCGGAGCCCGAGCCGCAGCCGGCGCAGATTGATTTCCAACACGAAGAGGGTGAGGCAGCCGGAGAGATGTGGCAAGGGATTTACCGGCTCGAGGACAATACCCTCACGATTTGCGACAACGCCGTGGACACCAGTAAACCGCGCCCGACCGAGTTCAGGACTGCGCCAGGATCGGGCTATGTCCTCATCGTCTTCCGACGTGTGGACTTTGCACAGAAGCCCATGCTGCCCCGCGGCATCTCCGGTTGAGGAGAATCTGCCTCAGCCTTTATGCTTGGCCATCGGCGATCAGGGTTCAGCGACGGCCCGAAGCTCCCGAAGCTGGTTCTGACCGCGCCGCGGAGTTGGTCCGATCAGCTTTCGGCTCCGATCGTGACGGCGATGGCCTCTCCTTTTTTCAATCCATAGGCCGCCAGAGCCTTGGCGATATCCTCAGCCGCGACGCCGTTCCTCACATCATCGCCGCTAATCCGTTTTTTCCAATCGTCTGACTCGTTTTCCGGAGGTGCCCATCCCAGCTGCTTCAGAGTGTTCGCGACATCATCTTTCATTAGAGGATAATTGAACTTACTGACTGCTTCAGCGATCAGCTCACCATCATTTCTAGTTAGTGCAACATAATACTTTTCATTTTCGGAAAAAATCTTGGCTGACAATTCGGATTGTGAGGCCACAAAGGACACAATCTCGGACAGACAGTTCTCGTTGAAGCGCCTCAACTGCTCCGTCATTCTTTCGGCGCATGACAGTTCGTCATCCTGTTGAGCGCGAGCCGTGTTCGGCACGAAGGCGAGGCTTAAGACTAAGAGAACCCCGACTTGCAGAGCCTTCCGTCCGTAGATCATCGGTCGCCTCTCTTGATTCGCACCTCGGCGAACCAACCTGAGCCAGTCTCCTTCGGTTCCGCACGGCTCGAGGCGAGCCACTCGCTACGCCGGCTCGCCACGGCGTCGAGCGCGGATTTCTACGGTCTCTCCGATTCCAACGTCGGCACCTTCGACCCGGTCTCTCGTGCGGTCTGTAGCCGAGTGGCCGCCCCTTCCGGAATGATGGCGCCATCGCGAATTATGAATTGGGATTAATGCTCTTGACACAAGACGTTGTTCTCGCAGAGCCCTAAACTGGCCCGACAAGGAGGAGAACTCATGGCCAGCCTGACGATCAATGGGACCGTGCACGAGGTGGATGTCGAGCCGGACACCCCGCTCCTCTGGGTAATCCGGGAACAAGTCGGGCTCACCGGCACGAAATACAGCTGCGGCATCGCTCAGTGCGGGGCCTGCACGGTCCATGTCGACGGCGTCGCCACGCGCTCCTGCACCCTGCCCGTGAGCGCCGTCACACCCGAGCAGAGGATCGTGACCATCGAGGGCCTGTCGCCGGACGGCTCACATCCCGTGCAGAAGGCTTGGCTTGAGCTGGACGTGCCGCAGTGCGGCTACTGCCAGACTGGCCAGATTATGGCGGCGGCAGCGCTGCTGCAGGCCAATCCGCAGCCGAGCGACGAGGATATCACCGTGGAGATGACCAACATCTGCCGCTGCGGCACCTACAATAGGATCAAAGCGGCCATTAAGCTCGCCGCCAACGGTGGCGCCATCCGCGGCTAACGGGAATCGGGAGGAAGCGATGACCAGCGCGCTCGACATCTCGCGCCGAAATTTCTTCGTCAGCTCCGCCGCGACTGTCGGCGGGCTCGCACTCGGATTCCACATCCCCTTCGCCGAGGCTGCGGCGGCCGAAACTGCTTCGGAGGTCAACGCCTGGGTGGTCGTAAAGCCTGACGACACGGTGGTCATTCGGATCGCCCGCGTGGAGATGGGGCAGGGCACGCTCACGGGCCTCGCCCAGCTCGTCGCGGAGGAACTGGACTGCGACTGGTCGAAGGTCACGACCGAATACCCGACGCCCGGGCAGAATGTCGCCCGCAGCCGCATCTGGGGCAATTTCCAGACCGCCGGCAGCCGCGGCATCCGCGACTCGCATGATTATGTCCGCCAGGGTGGCGCCGCCGCGCGGCACATGCTGATCCAGGCTGCCGCCGGCGAGTGGAACGCGCCGGCGGCCGAATGCAGCGTGTCCAATGGCGTGATCACTCATGGACCGTCGGGGCGCAGCACGACCTATGGCAAGGTGGCCACCGCGGCCGCGAAGCTCGAGGCTCCGAAGGAGGTCCAGCTCAAGGATCCCAAGGACTGGAAGATTGCCGGAAAGCCCCTGAAACGACTCGACACCGCCGAGAAGCTTACCGGCAAGCAGGTCTACAGCATCGACGTGAAGCTGCCGGGCATGCTCAACGCGGCCGTGAAGGATTGTCCGGTCTTCGGCGGCAAGCTCAAGAGCTTTGATGCCGCCGCAGTCCAGGGCATGCCGGGGGTGAAGAAGGTCGTAACCGTCGGCGACACGGGTGTTGCGGTGGTCGCAGACACTTGGTGGCGTGCCAAGACGGCGCTCGATGCCCTGCCGATCGAATGGGACGAGGGGCCGAACGCCACGATGTCCAGCGACAGCATCGCGGCGATGCTCGAGGAGGGTCTCAACGCCACCCAGGCCTTCGTCGGCAATCAGAGCGGGGACGTCCAGGGCGCTATTGCCGGCGCCGCCAAGACGGTCGAGGCGGTGTACAGCGTTCCCTATCAGCACCACGCGACCATGGAGCCGATGAACGCCACGGCCGTATGGACCACTGACCGCTGTCAGGTGTGGACGGCGACCCAGAACGCCGAAGCTGCTCTCGCCACCGCGGCCAATGCGGCTGGCCTGCCCATCCCCCAATGTGATGTCTACCGACTCCATCTCGGGGGCGGCTTCGGCCGGCGCTCGACGAGCCATGATTTCGTCCGTCAAGCCGTCCTGATCGCGAAAGAGATGCCGGGTACGCCCGTGAAGCTGATCTGGTCGCGCGAAGAGGACATGCTCCACGGGTACTATCATCCGATCACCAAGGCCAAGATGGCCGGGGCCTTGGATGCGAACGGCAATCTGGTCGGGCTGCGCATGCGCATCTCCGGCCAATCCATCCTCGCGTCGGTCCGGCCGGAGGGCCTCCAGAATGGGCGGGACCCGGCCACATTCCAGGGACTGAATCCCAGTGGCACGGAAGGCGTGTTCGGCTATTCCATACCGAATCTGCTCATCGACCACGCCATGCGCAATCCGCCCGTGCCCCCGGGCTTCTGGCGAGGCGTGAACAACAACCAGAACGCCATTTATGTCGAATGCTTCATGGACGAGCTCGCCCATGCGGCCGGCCAGGACCCGTTGGAGTTCCGCCGCAAGCTGATGGCGAACCATCCCAAGCACCTGGCCGTGCTGAATGCCGTGGCCGAGAGGGCAGGCTGGGGCACGCCCGCGCCTCAAGGCATCTATCGCGGCTTGGCCCAGCACATGGGCTATGGCAGCTATGTGGCGGCCTGCGCGGAAGTCTCGGTGGACGACAGCGGCATTTTGAAGATTCACCGCATCGTGGCTGCGACCAATTGCGGCCATGCCGTCAACCCGCAGCAGATCGAAGCCCAGGTCGAGGGCTCCTTCGCCTTCGGGCTCACGGCGCTGCTCTATGGCGAGATCACGCTCAAGGACGGCCGCATCGAGCAGGAGAACTTCGACAGCTATCAGATCATGCGCATGGATGAGATGCCCAAGGTGGAATCCATCATCATGCCCTCGGGGGACTTCTGGGGGGGCGTCGGCGAGCCCACGATCTTCGTCGCGGCGCCGGCCGTGCTCAACGCCATCTTCGCGGCGACCGGCAAGCGTATCCGCTCGGTACCGCTGGCGAAGGCGGACCTGCGCAAAGCATGAGACCGGAGCGACGGCCGAGAGGCCGCCGCCCTTCGGCGAAGCGGAGCATTCGCCGGGTAGGCATCGCAACCCTCCTGCTCGTCGCGGCGACTCCGGCCGCCGCCCAGGCCGTTGCGCCTCCCGGGGCGGCGGCATGCTCGGGCTGCCATGGAGTGGGTGCGGCCGGCACGGCCGTGCCACCGCTGCAAAACCTGGCCCCAGACGACATCGTGGCGGCCATGCAAGCCTTCCGCAGCGGCCAGCGGTCGGCGACTGTCATGGACCGCATCGCCAAGGGTTTCACGGACGAGGAGACGCGCGCCATCGCAGCTTGGGTCAGCCGCCAACCGCGAGAAAGGCCATGATGCGGTCGGAAGCCAGCCGCAGAGCCGTCTTGCACGGCTTGGCCCTCGGGGCGGCGACCCTCGTCGCCCGCCCGGCTGTCGCGCAGGGTTCACCGCGCGTCGTGGTTGTCGGCGGCGGCTTTGGGGGTGTCACCTGCGCGCGTGTGCTGCAGCGGAGCGCCAACGCCGTGACGCTAGTGGAGCCTAACGCAACCTACACAGCCTGTCCGGTCAGCAATGCCGTGCTCGCGGGCCTGCGCCCGCTCCAGGCGCAGCAATTTGGCTATGACGCCGTGCGAAAGGACGGTGTGGCCGTGGTCCAGCAGAGCGCTACGGGTGTCGACCCCCAGGAGCGCCGCGTCACCCTGGCGGATGGCACCACCCTCCCGTTCGACCGGCTGGTGCTCGCCCCCGGCATCGACATACGCTTCGATGCGCTGCCGGGCTACGACGAGGAGGCCGCCGAGATACTGCCGCATGCCTGGAAGGCCGGGGAGCAGACCGTCCTGCTGCGCCGGCAGCTCGAAGCCATGGAGGACGGCGGCACGGTGATTATCGCGGCGCCCGCCAATCCGTTCCGCTGCCCGCCGGGCCCCTACGAACGGGCCAGCCTGATTGCCCATTATCTCAAGACCCGCAAGCCGCGCTCCAAACTTCTCATCCTCGACGCTAAGGACAGCTTTTCC
>JAREAF010000195.1 GCA_029240475.1 Rhodospirillales bacterium
GACGGGCGCCCTTGCGACCCCGTCCATCCTGCGCGCCCAAAGTCCCCAGGTGCGCCTCACCCTTGGCCACGGCGCAGCGCCCGGTAACCCGCGCAGCGTGGCCGCCGACCGCATGGCCGCGCTGCTGCGCGAGCGCAGCAACGGCCGCATTGAGATGCGGGTCGCGGGCTCGGCTCAGCTCGGCGACGACGCCGCCATGCTGACCGCGCTCCGGACCGGCACGCTCGACATGTCGGTCAACAGCCAGGGCGCCTCCTCGGCGGTGCTGCCGGAGCTGGCCGCCCTCGGCCTGCCCTTCCTGTTCCCGAACGCGGCGGCAGCCTACAAGGTGGTGGACGGCCCCATCGGCCAGGAGCTCGCGAAGCGGCTCGATGGCGTCGGCCTGAGCGCCCTCGGCTTCTGGGACAACGGCATCCGTCATGTCACCAACGCCAAGCGCCCCGTCAATCGCCCCGAGGATCTGCGCGGCCTCAAGATCCGAACGCCGCCGGACCCGATGACCATCGACATCTTCCAGGCGCTTGGGGCCGCGACGCAGCAGATCAATTTCGCCGAGCTCTACGTCGCCCTGCAGCAGGGCGTCGTCGACGGCCAGGAGAACCCGCTCGCCAATATCCACTCCTCCAAACTGCACGAGGTGAACCGCTTCATTTCCCTCACCGGCCACCAGTGGCAGTGCAACCCTGTCCTCGCCTCGCGGATTGCGTGGGGCCGGCTCAAGCCCGAGGACAGGACACTGGTTCAGGACGTCGCCAAGGAGGCCGGAGCCTATCAGCGCCAGCTCTCGCAAGACGCCGACACCAGGCTGCTCGGCGAGTACCGGGCCAACAGCGCGGTGGCGTTGAACGAGGTCGATCAGGCGCCGTTCCGGGCCGCCACAGCGTCGGTGACGGAGAAGTGGGAGGCCCGGCCGTTCGGCGATTTCGTCAAGCGGCTGCGCGCTTCGGCGGCGGCTTGACGTGGGCCCGTTTCATACTGCGCGGGCTGCGCCTTGGAGGCTTCGTGCTTCCGCGGGCCATGCGCTGGCGGCCCGCGTGAGTTGCTCGGACGTCCTTTCACTGGGGAGGATCGCATGAACCTTTCAACTATGCTCCAGGAGCGAGCGGCCGGCGGCCGCCCCATCCGGGTCGGCCTGATTGGTGCTGGCAAGTTCGGCTCGATGCTGCTGGCCCAGGCCCAGCGTATTCCAGGGTTTCACGTTGTGGGAGTCGCTGACCTCGATGTCGTCAAGGCCCGCGCTTCGCTCGCCCGCGTCGGCTGGCCCGCCGAGCGCTACAGCGCCACAAGCCCGGGTGACGCCGTCAAGACCGGCAGGACCTGCGTGCTTGACGATGCGAGCGCGCTCACCGGATGCGACGAGATCGAGTGCATTGTCGAAGCGACGGGTCATCCGATCGCGGGCGTCCGGCATGCAGTTGCCGCCATCGACGGCGGCAAGCACCTCATCATGGTCAATGTCGAGGCGGACGTGCTCTGCGGCCCCCTTCTGGCGGCGCGGGCCCGGGCCAAGAACCTCGTCTACAGCATGGCGTATGGCGACCAGCCGGCCATCATCTGCGAACTAGTGGATTGGGTGCGCTCCTGCGGGTTCGAACTGACCTCGGCGGGCAAGGGAATGAATTTCGAGCCGCGCTATCGCTATTCTACGCCGGATACCGTTTGGGGCTTCTTCGGCTGGACTGAAGAAGAGGTCGCCAAGGGCGACTTCAACCCGAAAATGTACAATTCCTTCACCGACGGCACGAAGGCCGCGATCGAGATGGCGGCGGTCGCCAACGGGACCGGGCTCGACTGCCCGGACGATGGTCTGGCGTTCCCACCGACCGGTCTTCACGATTTGGCTGGCGTTTTCAAGCCGATGTCGGACGGGGGGCGCCTACCCCGAAGCGGCTTGGTTGATATTGCGGCTAGCCAGGAGCCGGACGGCCGCGAGGTCTTCAACAACATCCGCTTCGGCGTCTTCGTCACGTTCAAGGCCAACAACGAGTACACGCGCGATTGTTTCAAGCAGTACGGTTTGCTCGTCGACAAGTCTGGCTGGTACGGGTCGATGTGGCGACCCTTCCACTTGATTGGCCTCGAGACCAGCGTGAGCGTGCTTTCGGCGGTGCTGCGCAACGAGCCGACGGGAAGCCCGACGGAGTTCCGCGGCGACGCGGTCGCGACGGCCAAGCGGGATCTGAACGCTGGCGAGATGCTCGACGGCGAAGGAGGCTATGCCGTGTGGGCCAACGCTATTCCGACGACGAAGAGCCTTGCGGCGCGGGCGCTACCGATCGGCCTGGCCCATAACGTCAAGCTGAAGCGACCCGTGGCCAAGAACATGGTCGTATCGTTCGATGATGTCGAGCTGGACAGCGACCTCGACGTGGTTGATCTTCGACGTGAGATGGAACGGGCGGGAGCCCCACCAGCTGCCAGGGTGGTGTGAGGAGGGAAGACGGATAGTCGCCCCGGTCCGCTTGGCAAAGCCGTTCGTCATGGGCGATCATTCTGCAACCGCCGGCAAAGGCGGATTGGAACTAAGGAGGGAGGAGACAATGCAGAGAAGGTTGAGGATCACACGGCGTACGGCACTCATCGGCGCGGCCACCGGAGGCGTAATCGGCGCTCCCGCCGTCCTGCGTGCGCAGGGCCAAGTGCGTCTGACACTCGGCCACGGCACGGCGCCCGGCAACCCGCGCAGCGTGGCGGCCGACCGCATGGCGGCGCAGCTGCGCGAGCGGAGCCAGGGACGCATCGAATTGCGGGTCGCGGGCTCTTCGCAGCTCGGCGACGACCTCGCCATGCTGACCGGGCTGAGAACCGGCACGCTCGACATGTCCGTGAACAGCCAGGGCCCGGTCTCGACCGTGGTGCCGGAGCTGGCCGCCTTCGGCCTGCCCTTCCTGTTCCCGACCAGCCGGGCCGCCTACGGCGTCATCGACGGCCCGGTCGGGCAGGAGATCGCGAAGAAGCTGGAAGGCATCGGGTTGATCTCGCTCGGCTGGTGGGACAACGGCATCCGCCACATCACCAACAGCAAGCGCCCGATCCAAGTCCCCTCCGACCTGCGCGGCCTCAAGATCCGAACCCCCGCCGATTCCGCCACGATCGACACCTTCCAGGCGCTCGGCGCGGCAACGCAGCAGATCAACTTCAGCGAGCTTTACGTCGCCTTGCAGCAGGGCGTGGTGGACGGGCAGGAGAATCCGCTCGCCAACATTCACTCCGGCAAACTGCACGAGGTGAACCGTTTCATCTCGCTCTCCGGCCACAAGTGGGAGTGCTCGCCCTTCGTGGCCTCGCGCATCGGCTGGGGACGGTTGAGCGAGGCCGACCGCAAGCTGATCTCCGAGGTCGCGCGGGAGGCGACCGAGCACAATCGCCAGCTCATGCAGGAAACTGACGTCAGGTTGCTGGCCGAGTACCGCGCCAACCCAGCCGTCTCGCTCAACGAGGCAGAGCAATCACAGTTCCGCGCCGTCACAGCGCCGGTGCTCGACAAATGGGAGCAACGGCCCATCGGCGATTTCGTGAAGCGGCTTCGGGCCGCCGCGGCCGCTTGACATGGAACACTCGTTCCACACCGCCCCCGTCGCGCCCGGGGAGGCGGTCGCCCTCCCCGAGCCGCCGCATTCGCCGAGCCCTCTGCTTGCCGTGGCCGACAAGGTCGACCGGAGCGTAGCCGTGATCTGCCAGGGCGTGTTGCTCGTGACCGGCGTGGTCCTCATGGGCGTGCTCACGGCCAACGTCCTCGCGCGCTACGTCCTGGCGACCGGCGGCTTCGACTGGGCCGAGGAGGTGCCGGAGCAGGTCTTCCCCTGGTTCATCATGGCGGGCGTCGCGCTCGCCGTGCAGCATGGCGGCCACGTGGCCGTGGAATGGCTTCTCGGCAAGCTCGGGCGCGGCGGCAACCACATCGTCCTGCTCGCAGGCCAGGTGCTCGTGATCGGCGCCTACGCCTTCCTGTGCTGGCAGGCGCTCGTCGTCGCCGACATCGTCGCCATCGAGCGCAGCCCCGCGCTCGGGCTGCCCAAGACCTACGGCTATTGGGCGATCGCCGCAGGCTGCGTCCTCGTCGCCGTCTCGACGATCACCGTCGCCATCCGGCTCGCCGTCATCGGCCCCGAGGCGATGCCCCGGCCCAGCCCGGAGGAAATGCCGACATGAGCCTCGTCCTGATCGTCGCGTTCGTCGCCCTCATGGTGGCGGTGGTTCCGGTCGCCCACGCGCTCGTCATCGCCTCGGGGATCGCGCTCCTATGGGAGGCAAACCTGCCTCTGCTGCTCGTCGTGCAGCAGATGTTCCAGCAGACGCAGTCCTTCCCGATGCTGGCGCTGCCGTTCTTCATTCTGGCCGGCACTTTAATCATGGAGGGGCGCCTCGGCCAGGAGCTGCTCAAGTTCTCGGGCGAGCTGATGCAGCGGGTGCGCGGCGGCGCGCTGTCCACGACGGTGGTCGGCTCCGTCGTGTTCGGCGGCGTCTCCGGCAGCGCCGTGGCCAATGCGAGCGCGCTCGGCTCCGTGCTCATCCCTTGGCAAAAGCGCCAGGGCTATCCCGCCGGGCTCTGCGCGGCCAACAATGCGACCTCCGCGGTGATCGATATCCTGATCCCGCCCTCGATCCCGATGATCCTCTACGCGGTCGTGAGCGGGGTCAGCATCGGCGACCTGTTCATGGCCGGGGTGGTGCCCGGCATCCTCATGGCGCTCGGCTTCATCGGCGTATGTTGGTGGAACGCCCGCCGCCTCAATCTTTCGACGGAGGCCCCGCCCCTCGACATGCGCAAGGTCGCCTGCCTGGCGTTCCTCGCGATCCCGGCCCTGCTCCTTCCGGTGCTGATCCTGGTCGCCCTGCGGTTCGGCTTCGCCACCCCGACGGAGATCGCCGTGATGGCGGTGCTGTACGCGCTTGCCGCGAGCCTGTTCCTGTACCGCGACATGTCGTGGCGCCGCTTCCACAAGGCCATGATCGACGCCGGCATCGCGACCGGCATCGTCATGATGGTCATCATGGGCAGCGCGGCGGCGAGCTGGATCCTGACCTATGACCAGGTTCCGCAGCGCTTCGCCGAGTGGGTCTCCACCACGCTCCGCGAGCCCTGGCTCGTGCTCCTGGCCATGAACGTCATCATGCTGGCGATCGGCGGTCCGCTCGATCTCGCCCCGGCGATCCTCCTGCTGGCGCCCATTTTCGTCCCGCTTGCGCAGCAGATCGGGCTCGACCCGCTCCAGCTCGGCCTGATGATGGTGCTGAACCTCGGCATCGGCCTCTACACACCGCCGGTCGGAACGACGCTCTTCATCTCGACCACGATTGCCGGCAGTACCATGTCGGAGACGACCAAGGCGCTCTGGCCGTACTTCTTCGTAGCGATCGCGCTCCTCCTTGCGATCACCTACATACCGGCGCTGACCGTTCGGTTTTGATCCAGTCGTTGGCAGGGTCTATTGAGGTAGCAGCGGCTGGAGGCGAGGGGAGAGCGGCATTCCGACTGCGGCGCAGCCTCGCCGTCGTGCAAGGCCGCTCGAGCTTATCACTCTACGCGCTTGGGGCTGAACTAGCGGTCACGGTTCGCACGTTCAGAGAAGGGACAAAGCACGGGAACGCCTTCTAAGCCGTACTTCGGCACATCCGCAGTTCTGATGTGCCAGCGGGTTCATACGGGGAGAGGGGACGGCAGCGGCTTGATCGCGAGTTAGCGGAGCAGGCTGGTGGAGGGAGCAGGATGAAAACTGTCGGTCCGGCTCGGAGTTCGCTCAGACCTACACTGCGCACGCTGACACGACGAGACCGCCCCAAACAGACGTGCTGCAGGTCTGCTTGGGGTCATAAGCTGATGGCTCGAAATGCTCCTGGAGCCGCATGAGGGGTCCCCAGCCGACGTGAACGAACGTCCGCATTCGGGCGAAGCCATCCGGCCCAGGAACGACCGAGAAGGGCGGATTGTGTTGAAGAAGTCGGCTCTTCTAGCCGAGTCGCAACATTGGGACGGGTGAGCGCGCTTCCCCTCAAGCGGGCGCCGGTTGCGGGATCGGGATCAGCTTGGCGAGCTT
The DNA here is from genome assembly GCA_029240475.1 of Rhodospirillales bacterium. Lineage (GTDB taxonomy): Bacteria > Pseudomonadota > Alphaproteobacteria > JAREAF01 > JAREAF01 > JAREAF01. Next base: position 6,039 of record JAREAF010000195.1, read on the forward strand.
GCGGAGGTTTTGGGCGGTGGCGGCGAGGAGGAACTCGTCCTTGGCACCATTCGGGCCCCGCAGGCGCAGG
>JAREAF010000196.1 GCA_029240475.1 Rhodospirillales bacterium
AGCAAGATGTCCGCCACGGTCACCAATCTGGCGTCGCTGCTCCTGCTCGGGTTCTTTCTCGGAATGCGCCATGCCACCGATGCCGACCACGTCATAGCGATCGCCACCATCGTCAGCCGGCAACGCTCCTTACGCGGCTCGGCGCTGATCGGAGCGGCCTGGGGGATCGGGCACACTCTCACGATCCTGGCGGTCGGGAGCGCGATCATCCTGTTCGGCATCGTCATTCCGGCGCGCATGGGCCTGGCAATGGAGTTCGCGGTCGGGGTCATGCTGGTCCTGCTCGGCGTACTGACCCTCACCGGCCTAGGGCGCGTGCTCCACGCGGCCGCCACCCCGGGAGCCGGCGAGGCTTCGCACGCGCATGGGCATTCCCATGGCCACGATCTCTATCCGCACGATCACGCCCACGCTCACGGCGACTACATCCATCGGCATGCGCATGGTCATGGCAGCCAGGACCACGGCCATCGCGACGACCAGACCCCGCTCGCCTGGCTGGATGGCAGTTGGGGTGGCCTGACGCTCTATCAATGGCTGCGGCCGTTGGCGGTCGGCATCGTGCACGGGCTCGCGGGCTCGGCGGCGGTCGCGCTCCTGGTCCTCGCTGCGGTGCGCGATCCGGCCTGGGCCATGGCCTACCTGCTGCTGTTCGGCGCCGGGACGATCGGCGGCATGATGCTGATCACCTGCGCGCTGTCGGCCCCGTTCGCGTTCAGCTGGTCCAGGCTGCCCCGGGTCAACTGGCAGCTGCGCGTCGCTTCCGGCCTGATCAGCTTCGGCTTCGGGTTGTTTCTGATCTACGAGATCGGCTTCGTGGACGGCGGGCTGTTCACGGCCACGCCGACCTGGGACCCGCACCAGCCAGCAGCCCGGGGATCGGACGGACGGCAGCGCGCGTTCTCGTTGACTGACGGCTGGTCGCGGAGTTACCAATGATGAGGGGGATACGGCTTGCGGGGAGGCCAGTCGATCCGGCTGCAAGAGTGCGGATTCTGCTGCTGTCGACGGTCGTCCTGGCGCTCCTGGGAGTCGTGGGTTACGCCTTGCAGCGGGAGCTGACGAGACAACAAGCAACCACGCCTGTCGCGACGGCGGTGATCGACGAGCCGGTACGGGCGCTCACGGGCGAGGAACAGGACTACGCGGCGGCGCTGTGGCCGATCCACAGCGAGGTCAAGCTTTCGGCCGTGGCCATGAGCTTCGCGGGCATCGCCTACAAGCTGGGGGAGCAGAATGGGCCGACGCTCGAGGCCAGGGTGCAGCCGCTCGCCGACAGCTTCGGAGCCGCGATGATGCGGGCGCGCGCGCTGCGTGTGCCGCCCTCGATGGTCCCGCTGCATGAGCGTTACCTGGCCGCGCTGGCGCAATATGAGAACGCGGCGGCGGAGATGGTGAGCGCCACGCGGGATGGCAAGGACGCTCATCTGCTGGCCGGCCAGCAGATGAGCCTGCGCGCGACCGAGGACATCCTGCGGATCGGCGACATGCTCTGGCCGGGCGAGTACAAGCCGCACTGAGGTTTCCGGCAGCCAGAGACCGGCTGCCCTGTTCACGGACTGGCGATTCCAAGACGATCGGGAGGATCGCGTGATGAAAAATCTGGTTGCAGCCTTGGTAACCGTCGGCGTGACGGCTTTGGGCACGATGGGCAGCGCTCTCGCTCAGGCGCAAACCAACTGCTCGGTCTGGCTGGTCGAGAGCAGCCGCTTCATGAACGTGCCCTTCGGCGCGTTCATGCCGGACCGCGCGTATGTGCCTGACAGCACCAATCCCATGAACAACATCCCGACCGTCGACCTCCCGGTCAACGTCGGCGTGATCAAGTGCGGCGAAGAGCTGATCCTGTACGATTCCGGCTGGAAGCAGCAGGATTATCTGCAAATGACCGGCTCAGACCACTGGGCGGCGCTCCCCGAGCAGCTCAAGATGCTCGGCTTCCAGGCCGATCAGGTGACCAAGATCGTGGTCGGCCATGGTCACTGGGACCACGCCGGGCAGCTTTCGGACTTCCCGAACGCGGTGCTCTACATTCAGCGCGAGGAGCTGAACGGCATCGAGTGGGCGCTGAATTACCCCAACGATAAGATCAGCGCGGTCAATACCGATCCGGGCGGCTGTATGCGCACGCCCGCCTGCGGCTACACGCCTCTCACCCTGGACGAGATCTACGGCAAGGTGCTGGCCGGCCAGGCCGTGATCGTCGACGGCGAGATGGAGGTTCTGCCCGGGATCAGGATCCATCCGGCGTTCCGGGCGCACACCGCCGGCTCGCAGCTGCTCGAGGTGCCGACCAGCATCGGCAAGCTGGTGTTCGGTTCCGACGCCTACTCCTCCTGGGAAGCAATTCGAGACTGGATGGTCGCCAACGTTCAGCAGACCGACTCGGTCCAGCAGTTTCTGGCTTACGAGAAGTGCTACAACATCACCGGCGGGTACGAGAACTGCGTCGCCGCCCATGAGCCGTTGTCCTACACCGACAAGTATCCGCTGACCAAGAACGCTTGGGAGGGCCCCAACGGCTCGCGCATGGCCGAGATCGCGTTGGCGCCGGGCGAGCGCTCGCGCAAGCCCTGAGCGGGGCATCGAGCTGCGACTTCGCGGGCCGAGCGGCGAAGAGCGAGGCGACCGGCGCCCTCGCCGCCCCGGCGCGAAGTCGCAACCGGCTGGGCGTGCTCCGTTCCGTCGTGCCGGCGTTGGTGCTGAGCCTGGTGCTGGCGAGCACCGGCGCCAGCGCTCACGACCCCAGCGCCTACGGCGGCCTGTTTCGTTCGCGCGACCTCGGTGCCACCTGGCTGAATGCCGACGCCGGGCTGTTCCTGAACGCGGCGCTGACCGTGGCCGTCGATCCGCGCGACCCTGCCCATCTGCTGCTCGGCACGGATCTCGGCGTGATGCGCTCGCAGAGCGGCGGCCGCAGCTGGGCGCCTGATGCCGCGGGCCAGATCCTCGGCGCCGCGTTCGCGGTCGTCTTCCTGGCGGACGGCGGGAGCGCCATCGCCGCCGCCCCGAGTGGCGTCTTCCGGTGGCGCGACGGGCTATGGACCCCGGCCGATGCGCCGGATGGCGCGGTGCCGGCGCGCGCCATCGCCCGCGGTGCCGCGCCCGACCGGGTCTATCTGCTCGGCCGCAGCGGGCTGTTCACCAGCGCGGATGGCGGGCAAAGCTTCACCCTCGTGGCCGGTGACCTGCCGGACGCCGCCCAGATCACCGGCCTTGCCGTGGCCACCCGGCCGGCGGAGGTGATACTCGCGCTGGTGGACGGCGCGCTCATGGCAAGCGCGGATGCCGGCCGGCACTGGCAACCGCGCATCGCGGGTCTGCCGGCGTCGCTCGATGCGATCGCGCTCGATCCGGCGGCGCCGCACCGGCTGTGGGCTGCCGGCGCGGACCGGATCTGGCGCAGCGACAACCTCGGCTCGACTTGGCGGTCGGTCGGCCAACGCTTGCCAGAGTCCGGCACGCAGGTGCGCGGGATCGCGGCCGATCCGGCCGCGACATCCTTTGTGGTCACCACCCATCGCGGCATGTATCGCAGCGCGGACAGCGGGCACAGCTGGTCACTCAAGGAAGGCAATCTGCCGATTCACCTCGAGGCCGGGCCTCTGATTCGCGACCCGGTCGATGCGCGCACCTTGTACGCCGTGTACTCCTTGATGCCGTATTCGGAAGTCTGGCGCACCGCGCTCGAGGGCAGCAACCTGCTCGCCCGGGCCGATCCGGTCAGCCTCGCCGGCGCCGGCGCCTTCGTGCTGCTGCTGGTGATCAGCGGCGCCCTGCTGGTCCGCTGGCTGGCGCGCCAGCGCACCGAAAGAGCCGCCGCGGGCCGCCCGGTGCCATGAGCCGCAAGCGTCGCCTGCGCATCGCTGTTGTCGCGGGCCTGGGGCTCGCGGTGCTCGCCGGAGCCGCCGCTGCCTTGCTCCCCGGCGTCTGGTCACGCGCGCGCTTCGTCGAATATCCGATGGCGCAGTCGGAGCACATGCCGGTCGCGGTCGCCGCCGCCGCGGACGGCACGGTCTGGTTCACCATGGATGGCGCGGCCGCGATCGGCCGGGTCCGCGACGGCCGCGTCGAGCGGCTGCCGAAGCCGGGCAAGAGCATCGAGCCCCTCGGACTTGCCGCGGCGCCCGATGGCAGCGTCTGGTACACTGACATGGCCAGGAGCATGGTCTCGCGGATGACGCCCTCGGGCGCGGTCTCGAGCGTCCCGATCGACACACCGATCGTCCGCCTCGGGCGGCTCGCCGTGGCGCCGGATGGCGCCGCCTGGTTCGCCGAGGCGACGAGCTACAGCATCAGCCGGGTAAAGGATGGCGAGCTCACCCGCTATCCGTTCGCGTCGGTATTCGGGGGTCCCTACGGGGTCGCGGTGGCCGCCGACGGCGCCGTCTGGGCGACCCTTCAGGCGGGCAACCAGCTGCTGCGCATCACTCCGGACGGCAGCCTGGAGACTTTCAACCTGCCCCGGCCGGGGGCGGTGCCCACCGACGTCGCGGTAGCACCCGACGGCGCGGTCTGGTTCGTCGAGTTCCGCGGCAACAGCATCGGCCGCTTCAAGGACGGCCGGTTCGTCTCTTTCGCCATCGCCAACGAGAACGCGGGGCTCAGCGGCATCGCGGTGGCGGACGACGGCGCGGTCTGGTTCGGCATGCTGCGCGCCTCGAGCCTGGGCCGGCTGCGCAATGAGGAGCTGCGGACCTATAAGCTGCCGCGCGACGACGCAAGGCCCTACAGCCTCGCCGTCGATCGCGATGGCAACGTCTGGTATGCCGACATCCATGGCTACGTCGGCATGCTGCCCGCCGACTACGCGCGCGAGTAGGCCTGCACGGCTCACCCCGGGAGGGCCGCGAGCTGAGAGGCCGCCCGTGCGGTGAGCACGATCCCCATGCCGAGGATCAGGAGCGTGGTCGCGATCTGCACGCGCACCACCCAGATGCTGCTCAACCATTGCAGCACCTTCTGACCGACCTGCGCCGCGATCACGCCGACCACCACGAGCGTGGCCGCGAAGCCGAGGCTGAACACGACCACGGTGGCCACTCCCAGCATGACCTGGCCGCTCGAGAGCGCGGCGAGCAGGATCGCCAGCGCGGCCGGGTCGGGCAGGATCCCGCCGGCGATGCCGAGCGCCAGCAGCACGGCGAGCTTGGGCCGGGTATCGGTCACCAGCTCCAGCCGGTGGGAGTGGTAGGTGCCCCAGCCATGGCTGTGCCAGCCCATGTCCGCGCGATGCCCGTCGTCGTCAGCCGCGCCATGATGATGGTGGTGCTCGTGCGCGTGGCGGTGGTCGTGCTCAGGATCGCCGGCGAGCGCCGGCTCGGTCGCGCCGCCCAGGGCGGCGGGGACGGTGCGCGCGGCCGACGGCTCGCCCATGGCGAGCGCCAGCAGCTCGCGCTGTAACCACAGCATCCAGGCGCCGAGACCGATCACCAGCAGGCCCATCGCGAGCCCGAGATAGGCCTCGATGCGCCGCGGCACGAGCCAGGCCGAGCCGAGCGAGGCCAGCACGCCGACCAGGACGATGCCGCTGGTATGCGAGAGGGTCACGAAGATGCCGAGGATCAGCGCGTCGATCGGCCGACCGCGGGCGCCGACGATGTAGGCGGCGGCGATGGTCTTGCCGTGGCCGGGCGTCGCGGCATGGACGGCGCCTGCCCAGAAGCTGGACAGGATATAGAACAATCCCTCCCTCATGCCTCGTTGTGCCCCGTCCGCCGGCCGCGAGTCCAGAGATCCTGCCGCTGCCGGAAGGCGCGCGGGCGCATCGATAATGCCGAAAGCTCCTGCTTGCCGCTGCGCCGGACTGAAGACTTACGGCAATATCCACCAGGCGCATGCATCCGAGGGCGTCGCGGCCATCGCGATTTCGGAGGGACCGAGGTGGCAGACCTCCTGAGGCCACCGATCTGCTCCCGACCACCCATTTTTGCTGGCAGCCCCCTCCGCGTCACACGGTTCCCAATGGCATGTACGGCCAGCTCTAGCGCTCGCGCAGCGCGGTGTCCTTGGCCCTCAGGATCGGCTTCAGGAGGTAGTCCATGACCGTCTTCTCGCCGGTCAGGATGTCGACCTGGGTGGTCATCCCGGGGATGATCGGCA
>JAREAF010000197.1 GCA_029240475.1 Rhodospirillales bacterium
AGGGAAGGCGCGCTCCTCGAAGATCATCGAGTTGGCGCGGAAGTAATCCGCCAGGTTGAGTTGACTTGTCGTGCCGGTCTCGACGCACACCTTGGCGCGGTCAAGTTCGAGCGCCGAAGTGACCGCAAGGTCCCGCATCACCATGAAGCCCTGTCCGTCATGGTAGGTGACACCAGCGAACGCCAGCCCAAGCCCGGCCTCACGCTCCAAGGTCCAGGTCGAATTCCTCGACAGCAGGTCGACACGACCCGCGCGAAGAGCGTCAAACCTCTCGCCGGCGGACAATGGCACGAACGTGACTCTCGTGCGGTCGTCGAAGATGGCGCCCGCGACGGCGCGACAGAAATCAACGTCGAACCCGGACCACTCACCCTGCTCATTCCGCTCCGAAAACCCGAACAGGCCCTCGCTGACGCCGCATTGAAGGACGCCGCGCTGCTTCACGGTCTCGAGGGTTCCGGCCGCCGCCGGGACCGCAAAGGTGGAGAGCAGGGCAGCTGACATGCCGGCGAAGGCACAGCGGGTATAAGCTCTGGCCGCGTTCAACATGATTCCCATTCTCCATCTCACGATGTGTCCCATTCCCACTTCAGAGGGCTCGGGCGACTCGGACGTCAAAGGCTCGCGCCATGACGGACAACCACCTTCGTGCCGAGCGGCACCCGTTCGTACAGATCAATGATGTCGCCGTTGGCGAGCCGGAAACAGCCGGACGAAATGGCATGGCCGATGGTTTCCGGCTGGTTGGTTCCGTGGATGCGGAAAACCGTCGAGCCGAGGTAGAGTGCCCGCGCACCCATCGGATTGCCGGATCCACCCGCCATGAAGCGCGGGAGGTAGGGCTGGCGTGCGATCATCTCCGGCGGCGGGCGCCAGTCCGGCCACTCGGCCTTGCGGCTGACCCGCACGAGGCCAGCCCACTGGAAGCCCTCTCGTCCGACCCCGATGCCGTACCGGAGTGCACGGTTGTTGCCCTGAATCAGATAGGCGAACCGCTCCGACGTGTGGATCACCAGTGTGCCGGGCGGCTCGTTGGACCGGAAGAACACCATCTGGCGGGCATAGGGCCCTTCGCTGATGACGACCTCTGCGCTCGAGACGCGTCCTGGCTCATCATCTACTTGCAGCATCTCCGGCGCGGGCGGTATGGTTCTTGCCTGGGCTGCGGCAGAGCCGGGAAAGCAGACCTGCAGAAGTCCGGCCACTCCCGCAAATACCCGGAGCGCCACTGAAGCCCTTTGATAAGTCACTCGAGGCTTTCGCAATGCTCTGTCCTCCACTTGCTGGCTGGGGCTGTCAGGCGCCGCAGCGCACGTATACGAACGTGCCGTACCTTCGGTTCGCGTCTGGATCGACGAAGCGCATCGTCATCAAACGATCCGTAGCTGACAGGATCTCACGGTCCTGCGGGTCGCCCGGAGGCGCCTCGAAGCCAAGATAGGTCCGGCCCGCCGCATCGCCCTTGAGCCTGAGCTCATAGAGCTTCGGGTCATCGGCGACATGCATCATCACGCCATTGGTGGGGCCCTTGGAGATCGTGTAAGGGAGGCTGCATTGGGTTTTTGCCTCGCGCTCCGTCCTCAGCCGGTCCTTGTCGGTGTGGAAGGAGGCGATGCCCCACCGCCCGATCAGGCGCTCGCGCGCAAAGGCTGCGGGGGCTTCGGCTAAAGCGGACGAAGGTGCCTCGCCCGAGGTGAGGGTGCAGCCCGCCAATGCGACCCCGACAAAGGCCGCGGCGGCGAAACCAGTTCGAGATCCCTTGTGCGGCGACACGGACCGGGAGGCTGCGGTAAGCGATCCGCGCCCGTCTTCCATTGCCCTAACGTCTGCTTCAGGGCCCAGTTGTTGAGATGACATGCCTGTTCCCGCACTCGTGCCCGCAGCCCGCGTTGGTTCGGCCCCCGCGCTCGCGCGGCATGCGCGTGCGGGAGATCTTCCGCGATGTCTGCTTCCCCTTGCTAAGCCCGCGCTTCTTCGGCTCAGGAAATAACGACGCTAGGGCGCTCCAAGCCACCCTGCTTGACACTTCGGGACGATTGCTTGGCAGTTCAGGACAGAGGTGATGCACGCGATGGGCTTCAGTTGGATGAGAGAACGGCTTGAGAGTCTGATTATGCGACCGGCGGTGCCGCTCGCGAGTTTGGGGCGCTGATCATACGGCAGAAAGCAACAGCAACCCGAGGGCTGTCGAATGCTTTGCCGCCATAAAGCGGCGTGACCATTGTTGGCTCGAACAGCCATTTTGCTGGTTCTGGTCGAATTTCAGAAGGCCATCAGATCTCGGCATCGATCTTTGAAGCCCACAAAATCTCAAGCGTCGCTTGTCCCAAACTGCAAAGCGCTCGTCCTAAAGTGTCAAGCAGATCAGTCTGAGCCCGGGATGCTTGCCGTAGAGTAAGTCAGGAATATACCGTAGAGTAAGTAACGAGCATAGAGGCCGATCCTCTTGGATCCCAGCTCCGAGGGATGAGATGGCGCAATGCTTTGAGTCTTCGGGCGTTCTGAGGAGAGGTGCATGCGTAATCAGTCCGCAAGCAAAGTCACCCTTCAGGCAGCTAGAGCAGTCTTTATCCTTGGTATAGTCGCCGCTTGGACGCCGGTGGGAGCAACGACCCTGTCGTCCAGCAACGTGCGAAAGGAACTCCCGTTCGGTCTGCTTGAAATCATTCAGGGACGACATCTGGAATACGCAAGGGCAGCCGTGCGCGGTCCCCGTGGCGGGGCCGCTGCGCGTGGCCCGCGAGGAGCAGTGGCGCGTGGCCCCCAGGGCGGGGTCGCCGCTCGTGGACCGTACGGCGGCGCTGCCGCGCGTGGCCCGGCCGGCAATGTCGCCGTCCGGCCAGGCTATCGACCTGCGGTGCCGGCGGGCGGGTGGTATCGTCCGCCGTCTTATTGGTGGCGGCCCGGAGCCGCGGTAGCCGCTGGTGCTGCCCTTGGGTTCGTGACGGCCGCGGCAGCCACAACCTACGCCACTGCGCCTGCACCGGCCGCAGGGTATTGCTGGTACTACACCAATCCACAGCGCAATCAGGGTTTTTGGGATGTCTGTCCACAGTAAGGGGAACCTACCGCATTTGCCCTCGCCGACCTGCCGTCCCGAGGGCTGCCCCCGATTAGACGGTATCCTGTGCCACCGGTTAGCGCGACGGACGGATTTCGGTCGGACCCGCCGGCCAGTAGACGCTGTGCCAGCGCAATCCTTCAGGACCCAACGGTTGGGGTTACCGACCACGCGATCCTGACACGGTCTTCCGAAACCGATGGGGCACTACCATGAGCCACGGCAGAAATCCGGTACGCAACGATACGAGTACGAGCCCGGTGCAACCGATCGTGGTACCGTCTATGGCCCTTTCGAGCGATCGTCGGACGGTCCCGCCGGGCTGCATCCACCTGGGAGTCAGCAAGGAGATCGCTCCGATCCTGCGCGGGTTCGGCCTCGATCCGGACCCGCTCATCCGCGCGGCCGGACTCGATTCGCGCCTGTTCGAGGACGGCACGAATGTCGTTCCGATTGCCGCCCTGGCCCGGTTGTACACCCTATGCGTGGCGCGCACGCGCTGTCCGCACTTCGGCCTTCTGGTCGGCCGTCACGCCACCATCCTGTCCATGGATCTGGTCGGGCGCCTGATGCAGCATTCGGAAACCGTTGGCGCGGCCCTGGATGGGTTCGTGTCCAACCTGGGGGTTCAGGATCGCGCCGTGGTTGCCTCGCTGAGCGTCAGTGATGGCATGGCCCTGCTCACGTTTGCAGTCCATTCACCGCAAAACGAGAGTGCGGATCAGATCACCGATGCGGCCCTGGCCGTTGCGGTCAATGCGTTGCGGACTCTATGTGGCTCCGAATGGATGCCGACGGAGGTGCTCGTGCCCCGCGTGACGCCGGCCGATCCGGAGCCTTATCGGCGCCACTTCCAGGCTCCCGTTTGGTTCAACCAGGAGAGCGCCATGCTGGTGTTCTCGGCGGACGACCTGAAGCGCAGGGTAGCGGGCGCCGATCCGCTGCTGCGGGCCGTGCTGGAGGATCGCCTGCGGCAGTTGAGGGCCGATGCAGGTGCCGGTTTCTCGGACGACATCCGACGTTTGCTGCGCACGCGACTGATAGGTGGCCGCTGCTCGGCGGAGGACATGGCCGATCTGCTGGCTGTGCACCGTCGCACCTTGAGCCGCCGGCTCAAGGACGGCGGCCAGGGTTACCGATCGATGACGAATGAGATTCGGTTCGAGATCGCCTGCCAGTTGCTGGAGGATACCGAGGTGCCGCTTGCCCAGATCGCGGCTGCCCTCGGCTATTCCGAAGCCAGCGCGTTCACCCGCGCCTTCCGGCGCTGGTCGGGCCAGACGCCGACCGCCTGGCGTGCAGGGTAAGTTTGCCAGGCATGACTTGAAGATGCGCTGGTCCTGCTTATCGGCATGGTAGGAAGTCGTGAGGCGGGGGTCGAAGCGCGTTTCGCCCCCTATCCCACAAGCCCGGACGAGATTGCTCAAGCCCTCGTGCCATTGTATCTGGAGAGCGACGGCAATGGCTATATCATCCACGGCCTGTCCTGCGAACCTACTCCCACCGCCGATGTCATGCGCGGCGTGGAAACGCCGGCACTCGGTAAAGTATTGTGCACGGGAGGGCCACAGCGCAGAAAGCGAATGTTCAGATCTTCCAGGAACTCGAAGTCACGCTGCCATTGGCGGTAGTGGCAGCGTTCCTCCATCTGGTCCCTGCGCACGCGGCAATTCTGGATCATGGGATAGCTGTTCTCGATCCCCGTCCCGAACAGGAAGAGGATGACGCGGGCTGGTTGGTGGTCAGGACCATCACCGTGCACATGATCTTGCATGATGTCGCTCGTCGGTTTTTCAGCCAAGGCATTCAGGCTCTCCAAGTCTTGGCTGGGGAGGTCAGACATGGTCGGAAGGACACCAAGCATGATCCTGTGCGGCGCAGGTTTCGCATCAGGCGAGGGTCATGCTTGACCGAATGTGCCAGACCCTTGGCAAGTTGGGACAACTGCATCACCACGCTGGAGGCGTGGTGCATGGAAGCGCACCTTGCGACAGCAAAGCTGCAATAGAATTCTCCCGCCCAATGCTGAGCGGCAAGATCGGCGTGTGGCACGTCGACGAGGCCAATGCCTCAATAAAAGTTTCATGGCCATAAATGCCAAGCGCTTGTCTCAAAGGATCAAGCAGAATCTTTCACAGGGACGATAATGTGCTCTCCTCATAACGGCCTGCTCGGTGCGGTGCTGTATGCCGGACATCAAAAGGGAGGATGCTGATGAACAGGATTCTCGTGATTCTGAGCGCTCTCGTGGCGGGCGCTCTTCTGATCCCGGATGTTGCCGAGGCCCAACGCGGCGGACGCGGCGGGGGAGGCTTTGGCGGCGGTGGCGCCCGCATGGGCGGGGGCGTGTTCGGCGGCGGAGGTGCCTTCCGGGGCGGCGGTGGTTTCCGGGGCGGCAGCGTTGGTGCAGGTCCCAGGATGTACATCCCTGGGGGCGGCAGTGGCTTCCGTGGTGGGGCGATTGCAGCGCGCCCCGGCATGCCAGGGCGCGTGGCCGGCATCAGTCCCGGGACGGGAAGCTTCCGCCAAGCCGCGATTGCTAATCCTGGTAGACGCTTCGACAATCGCGTCGGCAACAGAGGCGACTACTTTAGAAATCGCAACGATTGGCGCTATGGCGTCCGCCCGCCGGGCACCTGGGGTGGGCGCTACCCGAACTATGGCGGGCGCTATCCCTATTATGGGCGCTACTATGGCCGGTATCCGTATTATGGCGGCTGGGGGCTGGCCACGGGCGCGCTGATCGGAGCCGCCGCCACGTACCCATACTACGATTATCCGTACTACAACTATCCGTACGCCACGTATCAGACACCAGTTGCATCGGCCGACGGTGGATACTGTGTCACCGCCGTTCGAACCTGCGCCTTGACCAATTCGGCGCCGATCGGGACCGGATGCTCCTGCCGCGTCCAAGGTGGCCGAGCCCGCGGCACCGTGCAGTGACCTGCTCGCGCTGGCGAGTGGCAACCAAGGCTGGGTGATCGTTCGACACGTCCGAGGCCGCCGGCGCCCCAGACCGGAGTGACCTCCCGGCAT
>JAREAF010000198.1 GCA_029240475.1 Rhodospirillales bacterium
GGCAAGCTCCTGCGCGAGCGGCCGTTCCGCGACCCGCACCATTCGGCCTCGCTGCCGGCGCTGGTCGGCGGCGGGCTCCGCGCCAAGCCCGGCGAGATCAGCCTGGCGCACAAGGGCGTGCTGTTCTTGGACGAGCTGCCGGAGTTCCAGCGCGCGACCCTCGAAGCGCTGCGCCAGCCGGTCGAGACCGGGCGCGTCTCGATCGCGCGGGCGAATGCACATGTGAGCTATCCGGCGCGCTTCCAGCTGATCGCGGCGATGAATCCCTGCCGCTGCGGCCATCTCGACGACCCCGCGCTCGCCTGCGGGCGCGCGCCGCGCTGCGCGCTCGACTATCAGATGAAGATCTCGGGTCCCCTCTTCGACCGCATCGACCTGCATGTCGAGGTGCCGGCGGTGAACGCGGCCGACCTCTCGCTGCCGCCGCCGCGCGAAGGCTCCGCCGAGGTCGCCGCGCGCGTCGCCGCGGCGCGGGCGATCCAGCTCAAGCGCTACGAGGGCCTGCCCGACGAGAAGCGGATCGCGACCAATGCCGAGGCGGACGGCACGCTGCTCGAAGAGATCGCCGGGCCCGATGCCGATGGGCGGCGGCTCCTCACCGAGGCGGCCGAGCGGATGAAGCTCTCCGCGCGCGGCTATCACCGGGTCTTGAGGGTCGCGCGCAGCTTGGCCGACCTCGAAGCCGCGCCGTCGGTCCGCCGCATCCACATCGCCGAAGCGCTGGCGTACCGAAGGATCGCGCCGGGAAGGTGAGCGCCCCTCCCGTCAACTAGCTTCATGCGCCCTTGCGCCGCGCGCATCGGAGGGCGCGACAATGGGCTCCTCGGATCTCATCAGGAGGAGCCCCCGCGCCATGGCCGCTTCCCTTCCCTCGCATGAGAAGATCCTGCAGCTCGGCACCGCCTTCTGGGCCTCCAAGACGCTGCTCTCCGCCGTCGAGCTCGGCCTCTTCACCGAGCTCGCCAAGGAGCCGATGGATGCGCGGGCGCTGCAGAACCGGCTGCAGCTCCACCCCAGGAGCGCGCGCGACTTCTTCGACGCGCTGGTCGCGCTCGGCATGCTGGAGCGCGGGTCCGACGAACTCTACCGCAACACGGCGGAAACCGACTTCTATCTGGACCGCGCGAAACCGAGCTATATCGGCGGCATCCTCGAGATGGCCAACCAGCGGCTCTACCCGTTCTGGGGAGGGCTGACGCAAGGGCTCAAGACCGGCGAGCCGCAGAACGAGATCACGCGCGGCGGGCCCGACCTGTTCGATGCGATCTATGGCGACCCGGCGACCTTGGAGCATTTCCTCAGGGCCATGACCGGCGTCAGCCGGCCCACGGCGCGCGCGATGGCGGCCAAGTTCCCCTGGAAGGAGGTCGAGAGCTTCTGCGACGTCGGCTGCGCGCAGGGCGGCCTCTCGGTCGAGATCGCCAAGGCCCATCCGCACCTCAAGGGCATCGGCTTCGACCTGCCGCCGGTGCGCCCGGTGTTCGAGGCGTTCGTCCAGGAGCACGGGCTCGAGGACCGGCTCTCCTTCGCCCCGGGCAATTTCTTCGAGGACCACATCCCCACCGCCGAGGTGCTGGTGATGGGGCACATCCTTCATGACTGGGACATGGACCAGAAGCGCCTCCTGCTGCTGAAGGCGCTGCAGGCGCTGCCCAAGGGCGGGCGGCTCATCGTCTATGACGCGATGATCGACGACGAGCGGCGGTCCAACGCCTTTGGGCTGCTGATGAGCCTCAACATGCTGATCGAGACGAAGGGCGGCTTCGACTATACCGGCGCGGACTGCATCGGCTGGATGCGCGAGGCGGGTTTCCGCGAGGCAAGGGTCGAGCATCTGGCCGGGCCCCATTCCATGGCCGTCGGCACGAAATAGGCCGATTATGGTCTCCATGACCCAAGAGGCGGCGGGGCCGCGGCCCGAGCGGGCGGTCCAGATCGAGAACGAGAAGGTTCTGGTGGTGCAGTGGCGCTTTCCGCCCGGCGCCTGCCTCGCCTGGCACAAGCACGAGTACGACTATGTGGTCGTGCCCCTCACATCGGGCAATCTGACCGTGTCGAACAGCGCCGGCAGCGCCGAGGCGAGGCTGGTTGCATTCCAGCCCTATGCCCGCTATGCCGGGGTGGAGCATCGGGTGGAGAACCGCGGCGATCACGAGATCGCCTGGGTGGAGATCGATCTGAAGACGCGCAAGCTGCCGTGAAGGAGAGCGGATCATGGGCGGGGAGACGCCGCGGGCGGTCGAGGAGGTGCAGGCGGAGAACGAGGGCGTGAAGGTGGTGAAGTACGTCTTCGCGCCCGGCGCGGCGACCGGCTGGCACCGGCACGCGCGCGACTATGTCATCGTGCCGCTGACCACGGGCAAGCTGAAGCTGACCAACGGCGCGGGCGAGAGCGTCCTGGCCGAGCTCGTCCAGGGTCAATCCTATTTCCGCAAGGCCGGGGTCGAGCACGACGTCGAGAACGCGAACGCTTTCGAGTTCGCCTTCGTCGAGGTGGAGATCAAATAGGGGCGCGGCTATTTGCGCTCCGGCTCCAGCGCGCCCATGAGGCGCGTGAGGTCGCTCACGCGCGCGACCAGCGCCAGGATCGCGACCGAGATCAGGAGGAACAGCACCGAGACCACCGCCATGATCGGCGTGTAGCCGTAGCGCAGCGAGTTGAAGATCTTGATCGGCAGCGTCTCGACGGTGAAGCCGGCGATCATATAGGCGATGATGTATTCGTTGAGGCTGAGCACGAAGGCGAAGGCGTAGCCGCTGATGAGATAGGGCAGCGCCAGCGGCAGCACCACCGTGTGGAACGCGACCCATTCGCTGGCGCCCATGGTCTCCGCCGCATCCATGCTCTCGCGCCCGATTCCTTCGAATCCCAGGAGCAGCGTCGTCAGCGGCAGCGCCACGAGGAAGACGCCGTGGCCCAGAACGACATTCTCGAACCGGCCGAAATGCCCCACGCTGGCCCAGAAGATGAGGAAGCCGAGGCCGCAGATCACCGGCGGCAGGATGAAGGGCGAGATGCCGAGCCCGTAAAGCGCCCGCGCCCAGCGCGAATGGAAGCGCCAGACGTAATAGGCGACCGGCAGCGCGATCGAGACCGCGACCAGCGCCGAGAGAAAGGCGATGAGCAGGCTGTGGCCGATCGGCAGAAGCCAGGCCGGGCTCGTCGCCAGCTCCCCATACCAGCCGAGCGAGACCTCGCGCGGCGGGAAGACGAGCCGCTTCTGCCCGTTCAGCGAGACCCCCGCCACGATGACCAAGGGCGCCAGTAGGAAGGCGCCGACCAGCGTGAAGATGAGGAGGGCGGGCAGCCTGCGCATGCCGGTCACGCTCCCCGTCGGCGGGTGAGGCGCACGACCAGCCAGACCAGCACGAGGCTCACCGCCAGAAGAAAGATCGCCATGGCCGCGGCGAAGGGGATGTTCGACTGGAAGAGGGCCTGGTCGGTGATCAGCACCGCCAGCGTCCAATGCTGCGAGCGCCCCAGCACCTGCGGGATCACATAGGCGCCGAGCACGAACACGAACATCATGATCAGCGCGGCGATCAGCGCCGGCCGCATGACCGGCAGGAACACGGTCACAAAGCGCCGCGGCGCCGAGGCGCCCATGGTCTCGGCCGCCTCCAGGAGCTGCCGGTCGAAGCGCGAGAAGCGCGGATAGAGCAGCAGCACCGCGTAGGGCAGGGTCACATAGACCAGGCCCGTGACCATGCCGTAGAGGCTCGGATACCAGGGCCGCGGCTGCTCCAGGAGCCCGAGCGCCACCAGCAGGTTGGAGATGCCGGCGGTGCGCGAGAGCAGGACCGACCAGCCGAAGCCGACGATCACCTCCGAGAGCGACAGCACGCTCAAGATCACGATGAGCCAGGCGACCTGCGTGCGCCGCCGCGCGCGCGTGAGAAGGTAGGTGAAGGGCACGGCGATCGCGAGCGCGGCTCCGGCGGCCGCGGCGGCGATGCCGATGGTGACGCCGAGACGCTCCAGGAAGAAGGGCGTGATGAAGCGCCGGTAGTGGGTCAGCTCGAAGCCGGGCTCGAAGAAACCGCCGGGCTGGCGGTGGAACAGGCTGACCGCCACCATGATCGCGAAGGGCACCGCGAAGAAGATCCCGAGCAGCATGGTCGGCCAGACGAGCGGGACCCAGCGCAGGGTGCGCTCCATGGCCGCTAATCCTCGAGCGCGTGCAGCGCGTCGGGCGCGAAGGAGACGCGCACGCGGTCGCCTTGCGCCAGACGCGCCCGCGCTTCCTGCGGCGCCAGCGCCATGATCGCCGCGCCGTCGAGCTCGATATAGGCTTCGAGCGTGTCGCCCAGATCCTTCAGGAAGGTGACGGTGCCGATGCCGCGCCCGTCCTCGCCCATGCCCGCCGGCGCGAGCAGCACGCCCTCGGGCCGGACCGAGACGGTGACGGTTCCCCCGTTTGCCTCCACGAAGCCGGGCAGCGGGTAGCGCGCGCCCGCGAGCAGGACCGCGCCCTCGCCCGCGGGCTCGGCCTCGAGCAGGTTGCAGTCGCCCATGAAGTCGGCCACGAAGCGGTTGCGCGGCCGGCGATAGATCTCCAGGGGCGCGCCGACCTGCTGCACGCGCTGGTCGCCCATGACGACGACGAAGTCGGCGATGGTCATCGCCTCGCGGCGGTCGTGCGTGACCATGATGGTTGTGACGCCGAGCCGCTGCTGCAGCAGCCGCAATTCCACCTGCATCTCCTCGCGCAGCTTGGCGTCGAGCGCGGAGAGCGGCTCGTCCAGGAGGAACAGCCGCGGCTGGGTCGCGAGCGCGCGGGCGATGGCGACGCGCTGGCGCTGCCCGCCCGAGAGCTGCGAGATGTGCCGGCCCTGATAGCCGGAGAGCCGCACCAGCTCCAGCAGCTCCTCGACCCGCGCGTCGCGCTCGGGCTTCGGCACGCCGCGGATGCGCAAGGAGTAGGCGATGTTCTCGCCGACATCGAGATGCGGGAACAGCGCCAGCGACTGGAACACCATGCCGACGCCGCGCCGGCTGGTCGGCACGCCCGTGACATCCTCATCGCCGATGAGGACGCGCCCCGCCGTCGGCTGCTCGAGGCCCGCGACGATGCGCAGCAGCGTGGTCTTGCCGCAGCCCGACGGCCCGAGGAAGCAGACGAAGCTGCCGTCCGGGATCGCGAGGTCGACATCGGCGAGCGCGGTGATCTCGCCGAAGCGCTTGCCGATCCCTTCCAGGGCGAGCCCGGTCACCGGAGCCGCCGCTTAGGGCCGGCCCCGCATCATCCGGTGACCAGCTCGTTCCATTTCTGCGTGACGAAATCCTGCCGCTCGCCGACATAGAGCGAATATTCCGGGATGATCGGCGGGATCTCGCTGGAGACGGCGGCGAACTCCTCGTCGGTCAGGGTGAGGTGCTCGCGCTTGACGGTCGGCGCGGTGCCGAGCTTGCGCGAGACCACGTCCTGCACCTCGGGCCGGCACATGAAGTCGATGAACTTGTAGGCCTCCTCGATCTTCTTGGAGACCGGCGCGATGGTCCAGGCGCCGGAATCGAGCACGCCGCCTTCCTTGGGAAAGGTCGAGCGCACCGGCTTGCCCTCGGAGGCCGCGAGGCCGGTCACGTCGTGGTAATATTCGCCCATCGGAATCTCGCCCGTCTCCAGCGCCTGCTGGAACTGGCCCTCGTCGCGGTACCAGAGCCGCACGTTCGGCTTCACCTCGGCGAGCTTGTTCATCACCTCCAGCACGCCCTCATCGGTGGCGAGCCTCTGCTTGCCGCCGAAGAAGGTCGTCGCGGTGATCTCCAGCAGGAAGGAGTTGCTCGGCAGCGAGAGGAGCCCGATCTGGTCCTTGTGCTTGGGGTCCCAGAAATCGGCCCAGGAGGTGGGCGTCTCGGGGATCACCTCGGTGTTGGTGACGATGGTGATGTACCAGGTGACGGCATTGAGGCCGTCGATGCGCCCGTCCGGGTATTTATGGACGTGATGCTCCTCCAGATTCTTCATGTTGGGCAGCTTGGCGGGGTCGAGCGGCAGCCAGAGCTCGTTTGACTGGCCGCGCAGCATGAT
>JAREAF010000199.1 GCA_029240475.1 Rhodospirillales bacterium
TGATTACGAGATCGTGGCCGCCAACCTGTTAGACGGCGGCAAGCGGAGCCTCGCCGGCCGGATCGCCTGCTATGGCCTGTTCATCGATCCGCCGCTGGGGCGCGTCGGGTTGACCGAGCGCGAGGTCCGCGCCTCGGGCGTGCCGGCGCTGAAAGCCACGCTGCCCATGTCCTCCGTCGGCCGCGCCCGGGTGTGGAGCGAGACGCAAGGTTTCATGAAGCTGCTGGTCGGAGCCGAGAGCAAGCGCATCCTCGGCGCGGCGATCCTCGGCGTCGGGGGAGACGAGGTGGTCCAGATCCTGATGGACCTGATGTACGCCGACGCGCCCTATACCGTGGTGACAGAGGCCATGCACATCCACCCGACCGTGGCCGAGTATCTGCCGACTCTCGTTGGGAATTTGGAGCCGCTCAACTAGCGGCGGCGGGAGGCAGGCACCGGCGCCCGCGCCATGCGCAGGCGCCGGAGAAATGGAGTATCAGCCGCCGGTGCTCGGGACCGGGGTCTGCGGCGCCGGGGTGGTCCCGCCCTGGGCGGTGACGGTCGGAACCTTCACCGTCTGCTGGTGCCCGGTGCAGTCGGCGCTGGCCGGCGCGGCGAAGGCAAGGACGAGAGCGGCGGCCGCCAAAGCGATCGGGATGCGTTTCGTCACGGCTTCACCTCCTGTTCTTTACCATGATTGGCAGTAAGGCTAGGCCGCGGGGCCCGGCGGGTCAACCTCGCCTTGATGGATTCTTGCAACAGGCGAGGAAAATCGCCCGGAACTGTAATCTCGTTCACAGCCCGGCAATTCGATTGGGCGTAGATGATTGGGCGCATCGCGGAACCGGTCGGGTCGGTTTCGCCAGCGCCGAGTGGTCGGGCCATGAGCAGATTTGTGCTTACCCTTTCAGGCTCCCAGTTGGGACGCAGCCTGAGGAACGGAACACGCGACATCGCTTCCGACTGGAAGCACTGGAGCTGGGGCGAGCGGATCGCCGCGGTCCTGGCGGCTCTGATGCTGCTGTTCGTGCCGGCTCTGGTGGGCGGGTCCCTCTAAAGGGTCAGAACCGCCGGGGGATGTAGCGGGTCAGCGCGCCGAGGGCCAGCATGGCCAGGCCGCTGGCGGCGAACACCGACGAGAGCGGCAGGAAGAAGAGCAGCACGGAGAAGAAGCCGGGCGGAGCGAGCTGCGCCACGTCGCGGTAGCTCACGAACACGGTCGTCATCTCGGCGCGCTCGTAGGGATGCACGGCGCGAAGGAACAGCAGGTTTCCGACCCCATCGAGAGTTCCCGTCCCCAGCCCCGCCGCCAGCAGCAGCAGGGGCGCGAGCCATCCCTGCCCTCCCACCGCCCAGGCGGCGGCAAGGCTGAGCAGCCCGGCCGTCAGGAAGCCCGTCATCATCAAGCCCCGCGCGCCGAAGCGCTGGGCCACCAGGCCCCAGACCGGCACCAGCCAGATCCAGCCGGTTCCGATGGAGACGATGGCGCCGCCGGCCTCCTCCCCCAAGCCGGAGGTGACGGCCAGGATGGGCGCGTAGATGAAGAACATGCCCCACCAGCCCGACCGGCCGGCCGCCAGGGCCCAGGCCAGGCGCAGCCTCGGCTGGGCGAAGAAGCGCGGCAGGTAGCGCAGCGGATTGGGCGCGGTGCGCCGCGCGTTGGGGGGCGACCGCTCCGCCAGCCGGAGCAGCCAGAATGCCGCGGCCAGGAGAATGGCCGCGCCGGAGGCCACGGCGAATGGGAGCCACCACGCCACCCGTTCCTGGAGATAGACCCCGAGCCACGGCCCGATCGTCCATGGACCGGCCGCGACGAAGATGCGGATCGGCTCGAACCGCCCGAGCTGCCGGCGCGAGACATGGTCGAGCACATAGAGGTTCAGGGTGATCTCCAGGCACGCATAGGCGAAGACGGTGAAGCCGAGCGCGAGCACCAGCGCCGGCACCGATCGCGCGGCGTAAAGCGCGGCCGCCAGCACCAGGCAGGCGGCGCCCAGGGTGAAGACCCAGCGCCGCCGGAACAAATGCGTCAGCAGCGGGATGGTCAGGCGCGAGGCGAGCCCGAACACGCCGATGGCGAAATAGAGAATGCTGACCAGCCCCGCATCCTCCAGCAGCGCATGCGCCTGCAGCGGCACCACCGTCAGCAGGATGGTCTGCGGGATCGCGACCAGCAGGAACAGGACGGCGAAAAGCAGGGTCTCGCGGCTGCCGAGCAGCGCGTGCCAAAGCGGAGCGGATTGCGGGCGGAGCATCGTTTGGAGGGGCAGGCTGCGGAAGGGAGGCGGGTGTCCTCGGCGAGAGGGCAACCGTGACCGATTCGCGCCTTCAGGTCCAGGGGCGAGGGAGTGGACAAGCGCCGCTCCTCTGCGGCAAGACTGAGGGCCGCGCCGTCGAGAGGAGGCTGCCTTGAAGATCTCCAGCATCGCCGTCTACCGGGTCGAGCTCCCGGTCGGAGAGGGCAGCTACAACTGGTCCAATGCGAACACCGTCTCGGTGTTCGACTCCACCGTGGTGGAGATCGCCACCGACGCGGGCATTACCGGCTGGGGCGAGGTCTGCCCCCTGGGCTCGGCCTATCTGCCCTCCTACCCCGCCGGCGCGCGGACCGGCATCCAGGAGCTGGCGCCCAAGCTGATCGGCATGGACCCACGCGACCTCGGGGTCCTCAACCTGCGCATGGATGCGGCCATGCGCGGCCATCCTTACGTCAAGTCCGCCCTCGACCTGGCCTGCTGGGACATCCTGGGCAAGACGGCGGGGCTGCCGGTCGTGACCCTCCTGGGCGGGCGGCACGGGCCCGACATCGCCCTCTACCGCGCCATCTCCCAGGAAGCGCCCGAGGCCATGGCGGGCAAGGTCGCCGGGTACCGCGCGGAGGGCTATGCCAAGTTCCAGCTCAAGGTCGGCGGCGAGGCCATGGTCGATGTCGAGCGCATCCGCCAGTGCGCCGCCCGGCTTCAAGGGTCCGAGATCCTGATCGCCGACGCGAACACCGGATGGACCAGCCAGGAGGCGCTGAGGGTCGCGGCCGCCGTCCGCGACATCGACTGCTTCATCGAGCAGCCCTGCGTCAGTTACGAGGAATGCCGGATCGTACGGCAGCACACCGACCGCCCGTTCATTCTGGACGAGGTCGTCGACAATCTGGGAATGGTGGTGCGCGGCTTTGCCGAGCAGGCGATGGACGTGATCAACCTGAAGATATCCAAGGTCGGCGGCCTCACCAAGGCGCGCCAGATCCGCGATCTGTGCGTCGGCCTCGGCATTCCCATGATCATCGAGGACACCTGGGGCGGCGACATCGTGACCGCCGCCATCGCGCATCTGGCCCATTCGACGCCCGAGGAGTTCCGCTTTGCCGCCACGGACTTCAACAGCTACGTGACCCGCTCCATCGCCGAGGGCGGGCCCAAGCGGGTCCAGGGCCGCATGAAAGCCTCCGAGGCGCCCGGGCTCGGCATCGAGCCGCGTCGAGAGGTGCTCTCCGACCCGCTGTTCCGGATCGGCTGAGAAGCGCGCTCCCACGCCGAAGGACGCCGGCAGCCCCGATCCGCGTGATGGGGCATTGAACCCTCACGTAAGGAGTATTCTGCCCGGCCGGACACCTCCCCGCCCGGGACAGCAACCCCCCTTTCCGACGGACGTTAAGGGGGTTGAACGCGTTCCGCGTTTCGGGGGGAAGCTCAATCTTAGAATGAAGCGCGCTGCCTTCGTTATCGTATTGCTGTTGGCTCTTGCCCTGCCGGTGGCCGCGGCCGAGTTGGCGATGCGCTGGATCGGCCTTGGCGATCCGGTTCTCTACTACACGAATGCCTCATATCGCTATGCTCCGGCGCCGAACCAGCGACGAGAGCGGCGCAACGCGGCGGTAGCGACGATCGACGAGCACGGGCTGCGCGGCGTGGAGTCCTGGGGCGCGGCGGCCGACCGGCGGATCCTGTTCGTCGGCGACAGCGTCACCTGGGGAGGCACCAACACCGATGACGGCGCGACCTTTGCCGCGCGGACCTGCGCCAAGCTCGAGGAGCTCGGCGGCGGCACCCTGACCTGCGGCAATGCCGGCGTGAACGGCTATGGCGTCGACAACATGACGGCGCGCCTCCGCTTCGATCCCGCCGTCGGGCGGGCGGATGCCGTGGTGGTCACGATCATCACCGTGGACGGGACGCGCGGCCTCTCCGACCTCAAGAGCAGCTACTTCTACTCGGCCCAGCCGCATGGGCCGCTCAAGGCCCTGTGGGAACTGACCGGGTTCGCGCTCTTCTACGGCTCGGGCAAGCTGCGCTATGACCGCGACGCGCATGATTCCCGTGACGATGTCCCCGTCCTGGAAGAAAGCCTCGCCGGTCTGTACGATGCGTTGCGAGGGCTTGAGGACGGAGGCAAGCAGGTTCTCGTGGTATTCTCGCCCGTCAAGGCGGATCTCGCCGGCGCGGAGAAGCCTCTGACGGCGGCCATGCGGTCCAGCATACGGGCGAGCGGGCTTGCATCGCTCGACCTGACGGAAGCGATGGCGGCGCGCCGGAACGAGGATCTGTATTACGACGGCGTTCATTTGAACCAGGCCGGCCACGAACTATATGCCACCTGGATCGCCGAACGCTTGAACGGGACCACCCAGACCAGCCAGCAGCAATAGCGACGCTCGAAATGGCAAAGCCGGCCCATTTGCACGAACAGCTCGACCGGTCGGAGGAGGTCAAGGGCTCCTCGGACCGCTCGTTCGGGATCACCTTCGCCGTGGTCGGCGCCATCTTTGCGCTCTGGCCGCTGCTGGACGGAGAGGCGCCGCGCTGGTGGCTGCTGGCGATCGTGGCGGCGCTCCTCGCCATCAGCCTGACGGTGCCGCACATACTCCGGCCGCTGAACCGGATCTGGCTGAAGATCGGGCTGCTCCTGAACAAGGTCGTCAGCCCGATCGTGCTGGGCGTGATCTTCTTTCTTGTTCTCACGCCGATGGGCTTCCTCATGCGGCTGGGCGGCAAGGACCCCTTGCGGCTGCGCTTCGAGAAGGGCGCGCCGACCTACTGGATCCTGCGCGAGCCTCCGGGTCCAGCTCCGAAATCCATGACCCGCCAATTTTGAGACCGGCACGGGGAGCGTGACGCGATGATGTCGTTGCTGCGGGAGCTTTGGCTCTATGTCCGGGAGCGCAAGAAGTACATTCTCGCGCCGGTGCTCGTGCTGATGCTGCTGCTGGGCGGGCTTCTGGTCCTCGCGCAAGGCAGCGCCGTCGCGCCTTTCATCTACACGCTTTTCTGAGGCACCTGATGCGCATTCTCGGAATCAGCGCCTTCTATCACGACAGCGCCGCCGCGCTGATCGAGGACGGCGAGGTCGTCGCCGCCGCGCAGGAGGAACGGTTCACCCGCAAGAAGCACGATGCCCGCTTTCCCGCGGCGGCCGTCGAATACTGCCTGGGCGAGGCCGGGCTCGACCTCGGCCAGGTCGATTATGTGGCCTTTTACGACAAGCCGCTGCTCAAGTTCGAGCGGCTGCTCGAAACCTATCTCGCCTTCGCGCCGCGCGGCTTCCAGTCCTTCCGCATGGCGATGCCGCTCTGGCTCAGGGAGAAGCTCTTCCAGAAGGACCTGCTTCGCCAGCAGATGAAGCGGCATGCCGACGGGTTCGACTGGGAGAACCGCCTGCTCTTCGCCGAGCATCATCAAAGCCACGCGGCGAGCGCCTTCTACCCGTCGCCCTTCGATGAGGCGGTGGTGCTGACCATGGACGGGGTCGGCGAGTGGGCGACCACCTCGGTCGCGATCGGCCGCGGCCGCGAGCTCGACATGGTGAAGGAGATCCACTTCCCTCACTCGCTCGGGCTGCTCTACTCGGCCTTCACCTACTATACGGGCTTCAAGGTCAATTCCGGCGAATACAAGGTGATGGGCCTCGCGCCCTATGGCGAGCCGCGTTTCGCGCAGCTCATCCTCGACCACATCATCGACCTGAAAGAGGACGGATCCTTCCGGCTGGACCTGTCCTACTTCGACTACTGCACCGGCCTCAGGATGACGGGCGAGAAGTTCCACGACCTCTTCGGCGGCCCGCCACGCAAGCCGGAGGAGCCGCTGACGCAGCGCCA
>JAREAF010000200.1 GCA_029240475.1 Rhodospirillales bacterium
CGGCACCGGGGCCGAGGGCGCCATCGGGCCCGACCTCACGCATCTGGCAAGCCGCCGGACGATCGGCGCCGGCATGCTGCCGAACAATCGCGGCGCGCTCGCCGGCTGGGTTGCAAATGCGCAGGCGATCAAGCCCGGCATCAAGATGCCGTCCTTCCAGATCCTCGACGGCGAATCCCTGCGCGTGCTCGCCGCCTATCTCGAGAGCCTCGAATGAACCGGCCCAATCCGCTGCCGCGCCCTGAAGGCGAGCGCAAGCATCTGGAGCAGGTGTGGCAGCCGCCCGCCGGCTGGCGGATCCTCAGCGCCGTCAACAACACCTATGTCGGGCTGTTCTATATCGGGACGGCGCTCCTGTTCCTGCTGCTCGGCGGCGTGCTCGCCGTGATCATGCGCACGCAACTCGCCGTCCCCGAGAACAACCTGCTCGACGCCGGCACCTACAATCAGATCTTCACCATGCACGGCACGGTGATGATGTTCCTCTTCGCCGTGCCGATGGTGGAGGCGATCGGGGTCTATCTGCTGCCGGGGTTCCTCGCCGCGCGCGACCTGCCGTTCCCGCGCCTCAGCGCCTACGCCTACTGGGCCTACGCCTTCGGCGGCATCGCCTTCTTCTGCAGCCTCTTCTTCGGCTATGCGCCGGACGGCGGCTGGTTCATGTATCCGCCGCTGACGAGCTACCAGCATTCGCCCGGCATCAACGCCGATTTCTGGCTGCTCGGCATCGGCTTCATCGAGATCTCCGCCATCGCCGGCGCCATCGAGCTGGTGGTCGGGATCCTGCGGACCCGTGCGCCCGGCATGACGCTGGACAGGATGCCGGTCTATGCCTGGGCGATGCTGGTCGTCGGGCTGATGATCACCTTCGGCTTTCCCCCGGTGATCGTCGGCACGCTGCTGCTGGAGATCGAGCGCAGCCTGCACTGGCCCTTCTTCATCGCCGAGCGCGGCGGCGACCCGGTGCTCTGGCAGCATCTGTTCTGGCTGTTCGGCCATCCGGAGGTCTACATCATCTTCCTGCCGGCGGCGGGAATCGCCTCGATGATCGTGCCGACCATGGCGCAGACGCCGCTGGTCGGGTACCGGCTGGTGGTCCTCGCCATCATCGCCACCGGTTTCCTCAGCTTCGGCCTCTGGGTCCATCACATGTTCGCTGTCGGCTTGCCGCACCTGTCGATGGCGTTCTTCTCCGCCGCGAGCATGGCGGTCTCGATCATGAGCGGCGTCCAGGTCTTCTCCTGGATCGCGACGCTGGGCCGGGGGCGCGTGCGGCTCACGGTGCCGACCCTGTTCATCCTCGGCTTTCTCTTCACCTTCGTGGCGGGCGGCCTTACCGGCGTCATGCTCGCGACCATTCCGTTCGACTGGCAGGCGCACGACACCTACTTCGTGGTGGCGCACCTGCATTACGTGCTGATCGGCGGCATGGTCTTCCCGTTCTTCGCCGGCTTCTATTACTGGGCTCCGACGGTCTCCGGGCGAACGCTGTCGGAGCGGATCGGGCGCTGGGTCTTCGCCCTGATGTTCGTCGGCTTCAATCTCGCTTTCTTCCCGATGCACATCACCGGCCTCATGGGCATGCCGCGGCGCGTCTATACCTATCCCGAGGGCCTCGGCTGGGAGTGGCTGAACCTGCTCTCGACCGCGGGGGCCTACATGCTTGCGGCGGGGGTCGCGCTGTTCCTCGTCGACATCGCGCGCAATCTGCGCGTCGCCGGCAAGGTGGACACCAACCCCTGGAATGCCGGCACGCTGGAATGGCTGCCGCTCGACAACTACGCCTCGCGCAGCATTCCGCAGGTGGAGGGGCGCGATCCGCTCTGGGACAATCCGGGCCTGCGCAAGGAGGTGGACCGGGGCGAGCACTTCCTGCCCGGCAGCGCGACCGGCTACCGGGAGACGATCGTCACCAGCCCCATCGACGCCAAACCGCAATACCTCCTGACGTTACCGGGACCGAGCTGGAGCACGGTCGTCGCCGCCGCCGGCACCGCCGCCTTCTTCCTGCTGCTGACGGTGCAGCTTTATTGGACGTCGCTGATCGGCGCTGCGGTCGCGCTCGCGGGCGTGCTGCACTGGATGTGGCGCGCGGAACCGGGGCCGGTGAGCCCTCCGGTGGAGGTCGGGCGGGGCTGCGTGCTGCCCGTCAATATCTGCGGGCCCGCCTCCCATTCCTGGTGGGGGACGATGGTCCTGATCCTGGTCGACGGGACCATCTTCGCCTCGCTGCTCTTCACCTATTTCTATCTGTGGACCGTGCGGCCGGAGCAGTGGGCGCCCGCAGCCGCGCTGCTGCCCGATGCGCTCTGGCCGCTGCTGTCCGCGGCGGGCTATGCAGGCAGCGCGGCGCTGATCCTGTTCGGGCGGCGCGCGGTGCGGGCCGGGCGGGTGGCCGTGACCGCAGCGATCGCGCCGGCCTTCGGGCTGTTGGTCCTCGGCTTCGGCGCCGAGCTGATCGGGCAGATCGAGACCGAGCTCGTCCCCACGGCGAGCGCTTATGGCGCGGCGGTCTATGTGATCTCCGCCAATCAGGGCGTGCATGTCGGCGCGCTCATGATCATGGCGGGATTCGTGATGGCGCGCGCCTGGACGGGCCGGCTCTCCTGGGAGCGGCGGGCGAGCTACGACAACACCATGCTGCTCTGGGCTTACACCGCGTGCCAGGGGCTGGTCGGGCTGGCGGTGCTGCATCTGTTCCCGAGGTTCTTGGGATGACCCGGCGCATCGATCATCGCGGTTTCATCGGCGAGGTGCTGTTCGCGCTGTCCGGCCTTCTGGTCTGGGTCGCGCATTTCCTCGTCGTCTATGTGGCGACGGCGCTGCTCTGCGCCCGCACCTCCGCAGGAGCCCTCATTCCTGTCCTGATACTGTTCGCCACCGTACTGGCGGTCGCCGCGCTCGTGGCGGTCTTTGTCGTCGCACGCAGGAAACTGCGGCAGGAAAGCTCCGGACGGCGCTTCCTGGCCCGGCTCGCCCTATTCGGAGCCGCAATCGCGCTCGTGGCTGTCATCTGGGAAGCGATGCCGGCGGGATTTCTGCCGTCCTGCTGAAACTCGGATCGCGGCATTTCGACACCACCTGCCGCAAAATCGCCCCGTATTGAAACCCGCGCGCGCATCCCTCGGCAAGACGTTGCGTTAGTCGGCATTCCAAGACATGGCGAGAGGGCTAATTCGATGAAATACGCAGTGATTTTCGCAGGAGCCGTGCTCCTGCTTCCCGGCGTGGCGGCGGCTCAGGAGGCCGGCACCGACTATGGATTTGCTCCCGGCGACCGCACGGCTACCCTGTCGGGCAGCGGCATCAACAGCAAGGATTTCGACGACGGCAACTTTGGCGTGGCCGGCTCGATCGACTGGTTCGTGATCGACAATCTGGCCGTCGGCGTGCGGCAGGACCTCAATTGGGCCGACAATGAGGACAACGACGACACCTGGGCGGGCGCCACGCGCCTCGCAGCGGACTATCACTTCGACCTCGCGCGCCTGCAGCCCTTCATCGGCGCTTCGGTCGGCTACATCTATGGCGATGCGGTGAACGAGGCCTGGGTGGCGGGGCCCGAAGGCGGCCTGAAATTCTTCGTCAACAACACGACCTATCTCTTCGGCCAGACCGCCTACCAGTTCGATCTGGAGGACGGGTTCGACGAGGGCTCCTGGATTCACAATGTCGGGGTGGGCTTCAAGTTCTAGCCCAACCGGGGGCGGGGACTACCGGGCGCCTTCGCGCGCCCGGATCGCCTCGCGCCGGAAGACATAGAGGCCGCTGCCCACCACCAGGACAATGCCGACCAGCAGCGTCGGCGTGGGAAGCTCGGACCAGATCGCCCAGCCCCACAGCACCGACCAGGGCAGCGAGGCATATTCGAACGGCGCCACGGCCGTTGCCGGCGCGACCCGATAGGCCTGCGCCAGGCAGGTGAAGCCGATCGCCGCGATCACGCCGCAGACGCAGAACAGCAGGAAGTCTCCCATGCTGGGCCAGGTCCAGGCGCGCAGCAGGAAGTCCACCTCCGGCCGGCCGGTCCCGCCGAGGACGCCATCGCCGAACGCAAGCCCCGCCGAGCCGGCAATCACCGCATAGACCAGGGTGGCCGAGATCGCCATGCTTTCGGCGCTGTCGGTCTCGCCGATGCGCCGCGCGAGAATGGCCGAGAACGCGTAGGCCACGGCCGAGGCCAGCGCGAGGATCGCCGCCAGCGACAGCTCGCCTTGCGGCTTCATGATCACCAGCACGCCGATGAACCCGACCGCGATCGCGCTCCAGCGGCGTACGCCCGCATGCTCGCCCAGGAGGAAACCGGAGAGCGCGGTCATGAAGAGCGGCGCGGAATAAAAGATCGACACCGTCTCGGCCAGCGGCAGCGCCGCCAGCGCAAGGTAATAGGTGGTGTAGGAGAGGAACATGACCAGCCCGCGCAAGGCCTGCTGGAATGGCTTGGCCGCGCGCAGCCTCTGCCCGCCGCGCAGGCCTGCCAGCGCGAACAGCAGCGGCAGCGACACGAGGCTGCGCACGAACACGATCTCCAGCACCGGATAATCGCCGCTCAGCCATTTGATGATGACGTCCTGGATCGAGAACACGGTCACGCCGGCCACCACGAAGGCAATGCCGCTCAGCGGCCGGTCGAAGCGGAGGGTGGCGGCTTCAGCCATGTGAGGGAGACCTTTGCGCGAAATCAGCCGATGGAGACCAGCACCTGGCCCAGCTTGTTCCCGGCCTCGACCGCTTCATGGGCGCGGGCGATCTGGTCGAGCGGGAACCGGCCCGCCATCGGGTGGGTGAGCGCGCCGGCCGCGAGCGCCGCCGTGAGGTTCGCGATCGACCGCCGCCGCGCCTCCGGCGCGAGGATGTAGACCAGCACGAGGCGCAAGGTCACCGCCTTGAACATCAGCGGATAGAAGGGCAGGGCCGGCGTCGGCGCGCCCATCGAGGCGTAGGCGGCGATCACGCCATTCTCCTTGATCGCGGAAAGGCTGGTCTCGAGATTGCCGCCGAACTCCACCTCGACGATGCGGTCCACGCCCGCGCCGGCGGTCGCTTCGCGTACGCGCTCGGCCACGTTCTCGCGCTTGTAATCGATGACGAGATCCGCGCCCGAATCGCGGCAGGCGGCTACGGTTTCGGACCGGCCGGCGGTGGCGATGACACGCGCTCCCGCCCATTTGGCGAGCTGGATCCCATAATGACCGACCGCGCCCGCGCCGCCGGTCACGAGCACGGTCTTGCCCTCGAGCGGCCCGTCGGAGAAGAGGCAGGCCTCGGCGGTCATGGCGGGAATGCCCATGCAGGCGCCGGCGTCGAAGGAGGCGCCGTCCGGCAGCTTCACTGCCTGCTCGGCGGGCAGGGCGATCCTCTCCGCCGCCGTGCCGAAAGGCCGCCGCCACTGGCCGTTCCACAGCCAGACCCGCTCGCCGATGCGGGCCTTGTCGACGCCCGGCCCGACGGCCTCGACGACGCCGGCGCCGTCGCTATGCGGGACGATGCGGGCGAACGCCATGCCGCCCCGAGCGCCCGCCCGGCTCTTCACGTCCGAGGGGTTGACGCCCGAGACATGAACGCGGACCAGCACCTCGCCCGGGCCGGGGACCGGGTCGGCCAGCGTGCCCACCTGCAGGACCTCGCGCGCGGGGCCGTTCCGTTCGTACCAGGCTGCCTTCATACTGGTGCCGCTTCGGGTTGGGGTGCGACGCCGAACATAGCAGCCGCGCCGCGCGTGATTTGGATCAAAGCGCCGGGTTGGCATCTGTAGGCGTCATAGGGGGTCTGCGATTTTGGAGGTTGGAGTGGAGAATTTCACGCCCGGATCGGCGTTGGTTGGCGGCGCCGTCATTGGGCTGTCGGCCGTGCTGCTAATGGCGCTGCTCGGCCGCATCGCCGGAATCAGCGGCATCGTCGGCGGCCTGATCCGCCCGGCGGCGGGGGAGGCGGGCTGGCGTGCCGCCTTCCTGATCGGGCTCGTGGCCGGGCCGGTGCTGTGGGGCGCCGTTGGAGGCCGCGTGCCGCCGGTGGAAATCACGGCCGAGCTGCCGGTCCTCATCGCCGGCGGATTGCTTGTGG
>JAREAF010000201.1 GCA_029240475.1 Rhodospirillales bacterium
TTTACATGATATCGGGCTGCTACGGCGAAGTCGGGAATCTCGGCTGCGAGCGGCTCCAGGAGCTCGGCTGGAACCGCGAGCGCCTCCGTCGTGTGGGCGAAATGGAACGGGTCGAGCCGGTACGGGCCGGACACCGATCGCGTTCCCACTCCGAACAGCCGGTGGTCCTCATAGAGCGCCGATTGCAGGCCGCCGAGATCCGCAAATCCGACTTTGGATCGGTTCGAAAGCTCGAACAGGATGACGGGCCGGTCGGACCGGATCCTCTCCCGCAAGCCGTTCAAGACCTGGGGCCCGAAGCCTTCGACGTCGATCTTGAGAATCTCGATCGGCGGCAGATCGAGCTGCGCCAGCGCCTCATCGCCGCGGCGGACGGGCAGTCGCGGTTCTCCGTCCTGCTCCGGCCCGGCCTCCTCGAAGCTGCCGGTGCCGACATTGGTTCCGGCGGGGGCGCGGAAGCTCAACAGAGCGTCGCGGTCGGCGAGCCCGAACTCGAAGACGCGGAGCGTCAGTCCGGGATTGACCTGAAGCTTGCGCTGGAGCTGAGCGCGCACCGGCGCGAAGGGCTCGAAGGCGAATACGGGACTGCCCTGCGCGGCAAGGCACAGGGAGTGATTTCCCACATTGGCCCCGACATCGAAGAAGGCGGGGGCCTGGCCGCGCAGACGGCGCAGCGCCCGGGCGATGTCGGAAAGCAGCAGCAGCTCGTGCCGGGCATAGCCGCCGTAATGGAAGACGCTCCAATCGATGAAGTTGTCGAGCCTGCCGGAATACACCGCCCCGAAGAAGGGGACCGTGAACGAAAGCGGCGGCGCCTCCTCGGGCCGGCACAGCCGGCGCAGGACGCGATCGCGGCCGCGCGGGATCCAGTGCTGGTGCCCCAGCCAGCGCAGCAGCCGATGGCGCAGCGGGAGGCGCGCCGCTTGCGCCGGGCGAAGCGCCGCTTCGGCGGGAGCCGGGAGGTCAGCGTCCAATGGCGAAGACCTCCACCGGCTCGGCGATGCCGCGCAGCCGATGCGCGCCGCGCGAGCGCAGCGGCCGGTCGATCTGCTTGGCCAGATCGCCGGAGATCAGCAGCGGCTCTCGCAGCTCCTTGCACAAGCCTTCGATCCGCGCCGCGCAGTTGACCGCCTGGCCGATGACCGTGAAATCCAGGCGCGTCGGCGCGCCGACATTGCCGAAATAGACGTCCCCCACATGGAGCGCGATGCCGCAGGCGAGCGGCTGCTCTCCGGCCTCGCGCCGCGCTTCGTTCAGCGCGGCCAACCGCGCCTGTGCCTCGGCGGCGGCGGCGAGCGCGCGCCGCGCCTTGACGTGGCAATATTCCAGCTCCTCGACCGGGAAGATCGCCAGCATGGCGTCGCCGATGAATTTGAGGATGTCGCCGCCCGCTCCTTCGACGGCGCCGCCGACCGTGGCGAAGAACACGTTGAGGGTCTCGATCAGCGCCTCCGGCTCGAGCCTTTGCGCGAGCTCGGTCGAGCCGCGCAGGTCGCAGTACCACAGCACCGCATGGATGGGCTCGGCGTCTCCGCGACGGATGGTGCCCGCGAGGACGCGCCGCCCGGCATGGTGCCCGAGATAGGTGTCGAGCAGCGTGGTGAGAACGCGGGTCTTCGCCTGCACCTCCAGCACCAGGGCGATATAGGGCATCAGCCGGTCGAGGCAGGCGAGGTGGGCGGTCATGAAGCCGCCCGGCCGGTCCGTCGCGAACGTCGCGGCGGCGGTCACACCACCCGTGAAGCGCACCGGCAGCACCACATAATCGGTCGCGCCCAGCGCCTTGATCTCGCGCAGCACCGGAAAGTCGAATTCCTGGTCGGGCCCTTCGAGCCGACGCCGCACCGCGCCCGCGCCTTCATAGATCACCCGGATCGGGCTTTGCAGATAGGCCGCGGTGATCTCGATGCCATGCTCGCGGTCGATTTGGCTGCCGCGCTCGCCGCGCCGCCAGACCCACATCGTGGCCAGCAGCTGCGGATGGAGGGTGCGGACATGCAAGGTGGCGCGAGAGAGTGGGATGCCGGTCCGGTTCAGCGCCTGCCCGAGCTCCTCCAGGAATTCGGCGGTGCTCGGGATGAGCCGCCCTTCGCTCAGGATCCAGTCGCGGACGCCCTCGATGTCCGGAGGCTGCGCCAGCTCGATGGTCACCGCCTGTGGCCTTTGCCGTAATAAACTTCGAGCCGCGCCTGGATCAGCTCGAATACGATGGAGAGCAACCAATAGATCAGCGCCGCCGTGATCAGCATCTCCAGGTGCCGGAACTCGGCGCGTCCGGAGGTGCGCGCGACGAAGGTCAGCTCCCACACGCCCATGACCGACACCAGGCTGGAATCCTTCAGCATCGCGATGAACTGGTTGCCGACCGGCGGCACGATCAGGCGCATCGCCTGCGGCAGCACGATCTTGCGCAAGATGAGCCCTTCCTTCAGGCCCAGCGCGCGCGCCGCTTCGCGCTGGCCATGCGGCACGCCCTGGATGCCGGCGCGGAAGATCTCCGCCATGTAGGCGCCGTAACAGAGCGAGAGCGCGATCACGCCGGACGGC
This sequence comes from Rhodospirillales bacterium, assembly GCA_029240475.1. Classification (GTDB taxonomy): domain Bacteria; phylum Pseudomonadota; class Alphaproteobacteria; order JAREAF01; family JAREAF01; genus JAREAF01. The sequence goes on from JAREAF010000201.1 coordinate 2,548, forward strand.
ACGGCCGGCAGAGTCACGCCGATCTGCGGCAGGCCGAGATAGATGAGATAGACCTGCAGGAGCAGCGGCGTGCCGCGGAAGAAGGAGATGTAGAAGGTGGCGATGCCGAAGGCCGGGCCGCTGCGCGACAGGCGCGCCAGCGCGCCCATCAGCGCCAGCACGCAGGCGAAGAAGATCGAGAGCAGCGAGACATAGACCGTGACGCCGGCCGCCTGGACCAGGAAGATCAGCCGCGACCAGATGAACGGGTAGGACAGGTCGAAGCTGGCGAAGAAGGCGAGGAACAGCAGCAGCAGCTCCGCCCACATCAGCAGCACCTGCCAACGGAACGGCAGCAGCTTGAGGAGCAAGAGGTTGAGCAGGGCGAGGACGCCGAGCACGATCCCGATGAGGATCCGTGCGGTCGGTCCGCCATCCACGCCGATGGTGGAGCCGAAGGCCGGCAGCAGGGCCCTGCCGAGGGCGGTGTTCGTCAGGTCGATGGCGGCGGCCGCGAGAGCGACGCCGAGGAACAGCAGCAGCCGCAAGAGCCAGCGCTGGTCGATCGGACCAAGGAGCCGGGCGGCCGCCGCCATGACCTTAAAGGTTCACGAACCGGCTTTGGCGCGGGTGAGGTCGGCCCCGAACCATTTCTGCGAGAGCTTCGTCAGCGTGCCGTCCTCGTGCATCGCCTTGACGATCTCCGCGATCTTGGCGTCGAACTCCGGATCGCCCTTGGCAGTCGCCACGGCGAGCGGCTCGTAGAAGGCCGGATCGCCGACCACGCGCAGGGGGTAGCCGTTCTTGATCGCGTCGTTGATCGTCGGCAGGGCGGACATGACTGCATCCAGCCGCTTGCCGTCGCCGAGCCTCAGATCGTCCAGCGCATTGGTGTCGGTCTCGTAAGTGCGGATCTCCTTGGCCTCGACCTTGAAGTCGAAGGGCGGCACGCCCTCAGCATCGATCTTGAGGTCCTTCTTCAGGTAGGATTCATAGGTGCAGCCGCCGCACACGCCGATCACCTTCCCGCTCAGGTCCTCGACCTTCTGGGCCTTGGAATCCTGGTGCACGGCGAAGGAGGCGGGCGTGTAGTAGTAGATGGCTGGGAAATCCAGCACGCGCCCGCGCTCGGAGGTGGGCGTCATCGAGCCGACGGAGACGTCCCAGCGATTGCCCCAGTTTCCGGCGGTGATCACCTCCCAGGCCGGGGTGACGATCTTCAGCTCGGCCCCCAGGCGCTTGGCGATCTCGCGGCCGACATCGATGTCGAAGCCTTCGAACTCGTTCTGCGCGTTGAGAAAGGATTGCGGCGGATAGGCCGGGTCCGAGGACATCGTCAGGGTCTTGGTCTTCATGACCCGGTCGAGCACCTCGCCCGCGCCGGCGTCCCGGGCGAACACGGCGCTCAGAGCGAGCGCAAGCCCGAGCCCGATCAAGCGGAATCTGTTCACTTTCATGGGTGACGTCTCCCTTCCGTGCGGTTTTTTGTTGCGTGTTGGGTGGCTCCGGCCGGCCCATGCAAAGCCGATGCCGCATTCGATCCTGTTCACCGGCCGTCGAGCCTAGCCGCTCGCCCCAGGTGGCGCAACGCGGGGCCCGGCGGGCCGCCTACCCTGGCGGGTGAGGCTTGCAAGCAACGCTCGCCGCCCCGATTTGGCCCCGGGCAGGGCGAAATTGCAGGTTTCGGTGTTCGAAGCTAGGCTTGGTCCGACGTTGCCGGCCTCGGCCGGCGGGGATCGCTTCCCCGCCCGGCCCATTCATGAGGTCCGGCGTTTCAGGAATTTGCAAACTTGCCGAGAACGGCGGAGGACGAAAGATGAAGAAGTCTAACTGGATGGCCGGCCTCGTCGCCGGTGCGGGTCTGGCGCTCATGGCCGTTGCTCCGGCCGGCGCCCAGGACATGGCGGAGACCTACAAGAATTACCAGGCCGGCATCTATGCCAAGCAGCTCTGCACGGACACGACCTTCGATCAGGATGAGTACGGCAAGCTGAGCGAGGCGCTCGACAAGAAGGTCAATCATGAGCTCGGCGCGGGCGAGCGGCTGTCGCTGATCGAGTCCATGAAGGAGGAGACCAAGAGGCTGGTGAAGCGCGAGGGCTGCGAGTCCGAGGAGGTGGCCTCGCTCCTGAAGCTTTACGACGAGCTGGCCGGCGCTCAGTAACGATCGGCCGCGGCTTTGAGGAGGGCGCGGTGGGCGGCGGTGCCACCGGCCGCGCTCTTTCTCATTGTGGGGCGCGCTGCGACAACCGATCGCGCCCGTGCGGCCTGTCGAGGTCCATCTCCGGCCCCTTCGGCACGATCCGGGTGGGATTGATGAAGGGGTGGCTTCGGTAATAATGGCCCTTGATGTGCTCGGGGCTGACGGTGTCGGCCACGCCGGGCACCTGATAGAGATCGCGCAGATAGGCGGAGAGCGCCGGATAATCGGCGATCCGCCGCTTGTTGCATTTGAAGTGCCCGACATAGACCAGGTCGAAGCGGAGGAGCGTCGTGAAGAGGCGCCAATCCGCCTCCGTCAGCCGGTCTCCAAGCAGGTATCGCTGGCCCGAGAGCCGCCCCTCCATCTGGTCGAGCGCATCGAACAAGGCGTCGAACGCCCGCTCGTAGGCTTCCTGCCGGCTGACGAAGCCGGCCTTGTACACGCCGTTGTTGATGCGGTCATAGACGAAGGCGTTGATGCGATCGATCTCCTCTTCGAGATCCGGCGGGCAGAAATCGAGGCTCGCATCGCCGAAGGCGTCGAACTCGCGGTTCAGCATGCGGATGATCTCGGCCGACTCGTTGTTCACGATGGTGGCCGTCTTGCGGTCCCAGAGCACGGGCACCGTCACGCGGCCGACATAGTTGGGATCGGCGGCCGCGTAGATCTGCCAGAGATAAGAGGCTCCCAGGATCGGGTCGGGCGCGGCTCCGAGCCGATCGCTGAAGCGCCAGCCGCCTTCGCCCATCTCGTAGTCGACCACCGTCATGCCGATCGCCTCCTCGAGGCGCTTCAGCTTGCGGAAGATGATGGTGCGATGCGCCCATGGGCAGGCGAGCGAGACATAAAGGTGATAGCGGCCGGCTTCGGCCTTGAAGCCGGATGAGCCGTCCGCCGTCACCCGGCCCCGGAAGCTGCTGCTCTGCCGCACGAAGCGGCCGCCGGTCTTCTCGGTGCCGTAGCCTTGCTCCTGCCAGACGCCCTTGTTGAGGATTCCCATCAGCCGCGCGCCAGCTTCGCCGCGATCTCCGCCACGTGCCGGCCCTGGAAGCGCGCGATCGCCAGTTCGTTCTCGCTCGGCTGACGGCTGCCGTCGCCGCCCGCCAGCGTGCCCGCGCCGTAGGGCGAGCCGCCGGTGATCTCATTCATGTTGCTCAGCTCGTCGCAGGAATAGGGTACGCCGACGATGACCATGCCATGATGGAGCAGCGTCGCATGCGTGCTGGTGATGGTAGTCTCCTGCCCGCCATGTTGCGTGGCGGTCGAGGTGAAGACGCTGCCGACCTTGCCGATCAGCGCGCCCTTGGCCCAGA
>JAREAF010000202.1 GCA_029240475.1 Rhodospirillales bacterium
TCCGGGCTGCCGCCGGTATCCTTGACGAGGAGCTGAAGCCGATCGTCGCCGGTTTCGAACAGCGCCATCTCGGCGCCGTGCAGCAGCGCCTCGCCGAGCTTGGAGTTGGAGCCCGAGAGCGGCAGCAGGAGCGCGACCTTGATCTGGTCCTCGATCGGTGGCGTCAGCTCCTCGCTGAGGACGGGGGATGTCGGCGCGGCGAGCGGCGGGCCCTCGGCCACGGGCGCTTGCTGGGAGGAGGGCGGCTCGTCTAGGTTGGCCGACATGCAGCCGGCCAGGCCCAAGAACAAGGCAAGCCCTGCCGCGCGGCCGAGTCTGACGGCGCTCTCTCCGATCCAGGATGTCCAAACGCTCTGAGCCAAGCGGCTCCTCCTCCGGCAGCGCGAGCGCCGCCAAACCCGATATGGCGGTCGAGCCTAGCGGCGGGCGCGGGTCAAGTAAATCGGGCGAGGGCAGGGGGCTGCTCTCGCTCGTGGCCACTCCCATCGGCAATCTCGGCGACATCACCTTGCGCGCGCTGGAGACCCTGCGCGCGGTCGACGCCATCGCCTGCGAGGACACGCGCGTCACCGCCAAGCTGCTCGCCCGGCATGGGATCGAACGCCCCCTCATTGCCTATCACGAACACAATGCGCGGCGCATGGAGCCGTTGCTCGTGCGGCGCATGGCCGAAGGCGCGCGCATCGCGCTGGTGAGCGATGCGGGCACGCCGCTCCTGTCCGATCCCGGCGAGGGGCTGGTGCGGGCGGCGATCGCGGCGGGCATCCCCGTGACCGCGCTGCCGGGCCCCTCGGCCGCCCTCGCGGCGCTCAGCCTCTCCGGCCTGCCGGCGGAACGGTTCCTCTTCGCCGGATTCCCGCCGGCGCGCAGCGGCGAGCGGCGGCGCTTCCTCGCCGGGCTCGCGACCGTCCCGGCGACGCTGATCTTCTACGAGGCGCCGCACCGGCTCGCCGAGAGCCTCGCCGACATGGCGGCGGTGTTCGGGGCGCGCCAGGCCGCGATCGCGCGCGAGCTGACCAAGCTGCATGAGGAGGTGCGGCGCGGCGGCCTCGACGATCTTGCGCGCGAGACCGGGGAGGGCGAGGCGCCGCGGGGCGAGCTCGTCGTCGTCGTGGCGCCGCCGGGCGAGGCGGCGGAGGAGGGGGAGGGGCCGGACCTCGACGCGGTGCTGCGCGATGCGCTGGCGCGCCTCAGCCTGCGCGATGCAGTCGCGGAAGCGTCGGCCATCACCGGGCTGCCGCGCAAGGAGGTCTATGCCCGCGCGCTCGAGCTGCAGAAGGAGGCGCCGTGACCGACTTGCGGCAACATCGCCGCAGGAGGGCCTGGCGGTGGGGCCGCCTCGCCGAGAGCGCGGCGGCGCTGCTCCTGCGCCTCAAGGGATTCCGCATCCTGGCCCGCGGCTACAAGGTGCCGGTCGGCGAGATCGACATCATCGCCCGGCGCGGTCGGCTGGTCGCCTTCGTCGAGGTGAAGGCGCGGGCGAGCGCCGATGCAGCCAACGAGGCGCTGAACCCGCGCCAGCGCCGCCGCATCGAGCGGGCGGCCGGCTGGTTCCTGGCGCAGCATCCGGACATCAGCGCCTGCGACATGCGCTACGATCTGATGCTCGTCACCCCCTGGCGCTGGCCGGTGCATATCGGCGATGCTTGGCGCTGAGGGTCGGAGGCGGGAAGGGGGCTCGCAGATCGATGACCGCACTGGTGCGGTGCTGGGCGGCGCTCGCGGCGCTCGCCCTTTCGGCCTGCAGCGCGACCGGCATGGCGGTGGGCGCAGGCGCGGCCACGGCGGTGGCCGCCAGCGAGGAGCGCGGGATCGGCGGCGCGATCAGCGACACCGCGATCGAGACCCAGGTGAACGCGCTGCTGCTGCAGCATGACTTCGAGACCTTCCGCAAGGTGGCCGTCAAATCCTACGAGGGCCGCGTGCTGCTGACCGGCCAGGTGCAGACCCCGCAGATGCGCCTGGACGCCGTGCGGCTCGCCTGGCAGGCGGGCGGCGTGAAGGAGATCATCAACGAGATCGAGGTCACCGACAAAGGCGGGGCGGAGGCCTATGCCCGCGACGTGTGGATCAGCACGCAGCTGAGGACCAAGCTGCTGCTCGACAAGGAGATCAAATCGATCAACTACTCGGTCGAGACGGTCGGCGCCACTGTGTATCTCATGGGTTTCGCGCGCAGCCCGGACGAGCTGGCCCGCGTCGAGGCGCATGCGCGCAACCTCGCCTATGTCCGCCGGGTTGTGAGCTATGTGAGGATCGCGAGCGAGGGCGGCTGATGGAGGCCGAGGGCGCGGACACGCGGGAGGAGGCGGAGTCGATCCTGACGCGGATCGGCGCCCTGCCCGACGCGCAGATCGACCTGGCGGAAGGCGCCTTGGCGCTGTCCGCCCTCGACCGCCCGCAAGTTCCGCTCGCCCGCTATCGCGCGCACCTCTCCGAGCTGGCCGAGGAGGTCGGCGCGGACGCCGCCGAGGCCGAGCGGGGCGTCGAACGGGCCGCGGCGCTCGCCCGCGTCCTGTTCGAGCGGCACGGCTACGATGGCGACCGGCTGAGCTACGACGATCTGCAGAATGCCAATCTGATGCGCGTGATCGACCGGCGCAGGGGCCTGCCGGTCGCGCTCGGGATCCTGATGATCCACGCCGCCCGCGCGCAGGGCTGGGACATGGTGGGCCTCAGCTTCCCGGCGCATTTCCTGGTGCGCCTGGAGAGCGGCGGAGACCGGCTGATCCTGGACCCGTTCGGGCGCGGGCGCATCCTCGACAGCGCCGACTTGCGCGAGCTGTTGAAGGAGGTCGCGGGCGAGGGCGCCGAGCTGAAACCCGGCCATTACGAGCCGGCCGCGAACCGCGCCGTGCTCCTGCGCCTGCAGAACAACATCAAGACCCGGCTGATCAAGGAGCAGAAGCTGGAGGCGGCCGGGCGGGTCGTCATGCGCATGCTCCTCTTCGCCCCTGAGGAGGCGCAGCTCTGGCGCGAGGCCGGCATGATCGAGGCGCATCTGGGCAACCTCAAGCGCGCCATCGGCCTGATTGAAACCTATCGCGACAAGAGCCCCGGCGAGGCGCAGCGCCGCCATGCGGCCGTCCTGCTGCAGGAGCTGGCGCAGCGATTGCATTAACTCCGCACGAGGGGTACAGCCGCCAACCTGTCGCGCTGCTATAGTCCGGCGGCTCTTCTCAAACCGGTTCGACTGCAAGCAAGCGAGTAGGAGACCATGAGCCTCGCCGTCGGCATCCAGATGGACCCGATCGAGAGCGTCAATATCGACGCCGATTCGACCTTCGCCCTGGCGCTGGAAGCTGAGGCGCGCGGGCATGGCCTGTTCCATTACCTGCCGCAGGATCTGGTCCTGCGCGAGGGGCGCATCCGCGCCAAGGCGCGCGCGCTCAACGTCAAGCGCGAGAAGGGCGCGCATTATCGTCTCGGCGCCCCGGAGATGCTCGACCTCGCCAGCCTCGACGTGATCCTGATGCGGCAGGATCCGCCCTTCGACATGGCCTACATCACCGCCACGCACCTCCTGGAGCAGGTGCATCCGCAGACCTTGGTGGTCAACGATCCGGTCCATGTGCGCAACGCGCCCGAGAAGCTCTATGTCACGCATTTCCACGAGCTGATGCCGCCGACGCTGATCGCATCGGACAAGGAGCAGATCCTGGAGTTCCGCAAGGGCCACGGCGACATCATCGTCAAGCCGCTGTTCGGCAATGGCGGGGCGGGTGTGTTCCACATCGCGCCCGGCGACGAGAACCTCAACGCGCTCCTGGAGCTCTTCACCCAGCTTTATCGCGAGCCCGTTGTGGTGCAGCGCTACCTGCCCGAGGTGCGCGAGGGCGACAAGCGGATCATCCTGATCGACGGCGAGCCGGCCGGCGCGCTCAACCGCGTCCCGCCCAAGGGCGAGGCGCGCTCGAACCTCCATGTCGGCGGCAAGGCGCTCAAGGCCAAGCTCACCTCGCGCGACCGCGAGATCTGCGAGGCGATCGGCCCGGCGCTGAAGGAGAAGGGCCTCATCTTCGTCGGCATCGACGTGATCGGCGAGTACCTCACCGAGATCAACGTCACCTCGCCGACGGGCATCCAGGAGATCGACCGCTTCGACGGGGTGAACCTCTCCGCCCGCATCTGGGACGCGATCGAGGCACGCTACGCGGCGACAAGACCGGCGCGGGCGTGAGCTAACCCCCCTCCCTGACCCTCCCCGCAAGGGGACCGCAAGGGGGGAGGGAAATGGGGTCGAGCCGCTTCGCTTTTCTTCCCCCTCCCCCTCGATGGGGTAGGGTGGGGGTGATCCGCCGGGGCAGTGGCCTGCCATGCAGCCGGATGAGCTGGGGCTACACCAACTATTTCTTCTGCAACGCCGCCGCCGTGAGCGCCCCAAGCGCGACCCGCTGCCGCCCCTCGGCGTCGAAATTGTCCGGCGCGAGCCAGCGCTCATAGGCGCGCTTCAAGGCCGGCCAGTCCTTGTCGATGACGGCGTACCAGGCGGTGTCGCGGTTGCGGCCCTTGTAGATCGTGGCCTGCCGGAAGATGCCCTCGTAGGTGAAGCCGAGCCGCTCGGCGGCGCGGCGCGAGGGCGCGTTCAAGGCGTCGCATTTCCATTCATAGCGGCGATAGCCGAGCTCGTCGAAGACGCGGGCCATCATCAGAAACATGGCCTCGGTCGCGGCGGCGGTCTTCTGCAGCGAGGGCGCCAGCGCGATGTGGCCGACCTCGATCACGCCGACGGGCGGATCGATCCGCAGATAGCTCGCCACCCCGGCCGCGCGACCGCTAGCCTGGTCGCGGATCGCATGGAAGAGCGGGTCCTCGCCCAAGCAGGCGCTTTCCATCCAGCGGCGGTAATCGGGTAGCGAGGCGAAGGGCCCGTAGCCCATATAGGTCCACATATGGCCCTCGCGGTCGGCGGCATTGGCCTCGAACAGCTCGGCCGCGTGCCGCGCGGGATCGATCGGCTCGATCGCCGCATGGCGGCCCTCGATGCGCGTTCGCGGCGGGCGCGGGCGCGCAGTCCAATCCGGCACCGGCTCGCCGATCGGCTGGCCCAGCTCGTTGCGGCGCGGCTCTGTCATGTCCTCGTTCCCTTTCAGCCGGTCCTCCGGCGCAAGGTCTCGCGGTGGAGGATGTAGAGCCCGCTCGCCACCACGATGACGGCGCCGGCCAGCAGCATCCAGTCCGGGACCTCCCCCCAGAATAGGAATCCATAGCCGATCGAGAAGACCAAGGCGGAATAGTCGAAGGGCGCGACCACCGCGGCGGGCGCCAGGCGCAGGGACTGGGTCATCAGGAGCTGCGCGCTGCCGCCGAGCAGCCCGACGCAGACCAGCAGCGCGAAATCCCCGAGATCGGGCGTGCGCCAGACAAAGGGCTGCGCCACCGCCGACATGACCGTGCAGGCGAGGGTGAAATAGAAGACCGTCGTGGTCGCCCGCTCGGTCGCGCCCAGCTTGCGCATGGCGATGAGCGCGAGCGCATAGAGGACCGCGCCGCCAAGCGGGAGCAGGGCGGCCGGCTGCACCAGCCCCTCTCCGCCCGGGCGCACCATGACGAGCACCCCGAGGAAGCCGACCAGCACCGCCGCCCAGCGCCGCGGCCCCACCCGCTCGGCCAGCAGCGGGACGGAAAAAGCGGTGACGAAGATCGGCGCGGAGAGGGAGATCGCCACCACGTCCGCCAGCGGCATCAGGGCGAAGGCGGTGAAGAAGCAGATCATGGCCCCGAACCCCATCGCCGCGCGGCCGAGATGGGAGCCGAGGCGCTGCGTGCGCAGGAGCGCGATCCCGCCGCCCCGCGCCAGCACCGGCAGGAGCGGAAGAAACGCGAAGAGGTTTCTGAAGAAGATGATCTGCAGCGGCGAATAGCTCTCCGCCAGATGCTTGATCAGCGCGTCCATGGTCGAGAAGACGGCGACGGCCCCCAGCATCAGGAGAATGCCGCGCAGGGTGTCCTGGCGCGGAGCGGCGGAGGCGGCGCTGGCGCTCGTCATGGGTGGCGGGGGCTTCGGCACTCGTCGGCGGCGGGGTTCGGGCCGAGGGAGGCGGATGCGGTCCACGGACACAGTCCGCGCTGCTGTCGAGGCGCGCGGGGTCTCCAAGCAATTCGGCGCCGGGGCCGATGCCGTGCTGGCGCTGGACGATGTCTCGCTCGCCATCCCCCGCAACGAATTCTTCACCCTCCTCGGGCCGTCGGGCTGCGGCAAGACCACGCTCTTGCGCCTGATCGCCGGCTTCGAGCAGCCCACGCGCGGCGACATCCTTCTGGAGGGCGCGCCCGTCACCGGCCTGCCGCCGTTCCGGCGCCCGGTCAACACCGTGTTCCAGAGCTATGCGCTCTTCCCGCACATGACGGTCGCCGAGAACATCTCCTTCGGCCTGGAGATGCAGAAGATCGGCAAGGCCGAGGCCGCGGCGCGCGTCGAGGAGATGCTGCGCCTGGTCAAGATGACGGGGCTCGGGCGCCGCCGCCCGTCCCAGCTCTCCGGGGGCCAGCAGCAGCGGGTGGCGCTGGCGCGGGCGCTCGCCAACCGGCCGAAGGTGCTGTTGCTCGACGAGCCGCTCTCCGCGCTCGATTTCAAGCTGCGCAAGGAAATGCAGATCGAGCTGAAGAAGCTGCAGCTGGAGACGGGCATCACCTTCATCTTCGTCACGCACGACCAGGAGGAGGCGCTGACGATGTCCGACCGCATTGCGGTCATGGAGCGCGGGCGCATCCTGCAGGTCGGCAGCCCGACCGAGATCTACGAGCACCCCACCCGCCGCTTCGTCGCCGACTTCATCGGCGACACCAACTTCCTGGAGGCGAAGGTGGTGGGCGCCGAGGGCGGAGCGGCCCGCGTGCGCCTGCCCTCCGGGGCCGAGCTGCCCGCGCGCGGCCTCAACGGCGCCAGCGCCGGCGCGACGGTGACCATCGCCGTCCGGCCCGAGCGGGTCGGCTTCGCCGCGCCGGGCGCGGGTGCGCCGCTCGAAGGCACGGTCGAGACGGTGGTCTATTTCGGCACCGACACCCTTTTCCATCTGCGGCTGCCGGACGGCAAGCCCTTCGTGGTGCGCGCGCAGAACAGGGAGGGCGCGCGCCGCAGCTTCGCGCCGGGCGACCGCGTCGGCCTGACCATGCCGGCCGACGCCCTTCAGGTGCTGGCGGACTGATGGGGCCCGGGCGAGGGCAAGCGGGGCCATGATCACCGGGACCGAAGTCGCCGAGATCGGCCGGCCGGCCGGGACGGAGGGAGGCGTTCATCGCCGCGCCGCCGCGGCGCGATGGGCGCTGCTCGCGCCCGCCCTGATCGTGGTGACGGTGATCGGCATCGCGCCGATGGCGATCATCTTTCTCTATTCCTTCCTGATGCCGGGCTATTACGGCGGCGTGGAGTGGACCTTCACCCTCGAGAACTACGTCCAGTTCCTGTTCACCCGCGACCTCTTCGACGAGACGCTGACCTTCGACCCGGCCTATCTGGCCATCTTCGGCCGCTCGGCCACCCAAGCCGCCTTCGCGACATTGGCCGCGCTGCTGCTGGGCTTCCCCACCGCCTATTTCATCGCCACCCGGAGCCCTCGCTGGCGGAACCTGTTGGCCTTCCTGATCACGATCCCGTTCTGGACGAACCTCTTGATCCGCACTTACGCCATGTTGCTGCTGCTCCGGGACGACGGGCTAATCAACAGCTTCCTGATGGCGACCGGGGTGATCGAGCGGCCGCTGCAGATGGTCTACACGGACTTCGCCATCGCCGTCGGGCTGGTCTACACCTACCTGCCGTTCATGGTGCTGCCGTTCTATGCCAGCATCGAGCGGCTGGATTTCCGCCTGGT
>JAREAF010000203.1 GCA_029240475.1 Rhodospirillales bacterium
GGCTGCTTCCGAAACGGTCCCGCTCTTGCGGACAGCCGGACGCCTTCTCGCCTGCTGGCGCGTCACTCCGAAAAGAGAGCGAAGGTGCGCGATGCGCCCGGCGTCGGATGCTGGCCGGGTGTTCCATTGAATGGTGAGCCCGCTGGGACTCGAACCCAGGACCCCGTGATTAAAAGTCACGTGCTCTGCCGACTGAGCTACGGGCTCTCCGCCCGGAGCCGGTGGCGCCGGCCCGCGGGAGGCGCGGAACATAGGCTGCGGGCGATGGCGAATCAATGCCGTCGCCCGCAGCGCTGTCTCATGCTTCTCCGCCGATTGTTCGCGCCGGATCGCCACAGTGGGTAGCACCGGTTCCAGCGGATCCATGTTATTACTGGTAGCTCTGCAGGGCGGGGGGCACTCAGGTGGACGATACGCTCGACCCTGGGCGGCGGATCGGCCTTTCGGCCTTCTGGTCCGGATGGCGGGGCAAATCCCGAATTTCCCGCCGCCTGCTTGCGGCCAAGCGCCGTCCCTGGCGCAGGCTAGTCCGGCGGCTGCGATCCTGGGCCATCGTGGCGGCGGCCGGAGTGGCCGGCGCGATCCTGCTGATCATGCTGCTTCAGCAGGTTGCGGGGCTGATCAACGCCCTCGGGTGAGCCCGGCGGCTTCGCCGGCCTGGCGCGCGGCGCTAAGATGCGGATCCCGACCGCCTTGAGGTCGCGCAGCACCGTGTCGGCCGCGCCGAGCGCTTGGCTTTCCGAGGCGAAGGTAAAGCTCCGCCGCACGGCTCGTGCGATCAGCCGCAGCAGGTCCTCGCGCGTCATCCGGCGACTGTAGCGCAAAGAACATTTCGAGAACATACCCCGGTATGGGCGCGTCACTCCTGCATGTTGATCGCGCGCGTCATTCCGAACTGCTCCGCCAAGTCGCGGATCAGCTCCTCCAGGGCCGCTGCAACCTGCGCCCGCGAGACCGGCGCCAGGCTCGGCGCGAGGCGCTCGACCAGCAGCGCCAGCGGCCGATCGGGTCCGCCGAAGAAGTCCTGCAACTGCTGATCGATCTGCGGGCCGAGGGCGTGGGACAGTGACCCATGCAGGCCGAGATGCCGGTAGACGGCCTCGGCACACCGATCGAGGTCATGCCGGGTCGGCGCCCCAGCCCCGCGCTCTCCCATCACGACGAGCCGGGCCGCCCCCCACAGCAGCGCGGCGACGATCGCGCGAAGCTGGGGCGGCATGTCCTCGGGTTCTGCCTGGCGGAAATGGAACAGCACCGAGCCCGCCACCATGGCCAGCTCGGGCCGGCTGAGACCGGGGGGAACGAGCGTGGCCTTGCGAGTGGCTGGGCCGGATCGGCGCGCGCGCCGCTTGCCGAAGCTGCGACGCCAGCCCAGCAGGGTCGGAAAGCCGGGCACGCGGGGGCCCGGTCAGGAACGCTGGCTGGCCCGGCCGCGGAGAGCGCGAATAAGCGCGGTCCCGAACCCCGCGGCAACGGCCAGCAAGAGCCCGCCGAGAACGAACTCGCCGAAATCCTTCTGCCCGCCCGGCGCGGACATGCGCCAGAAATTGAACGAGGCCAGGACCAGGGCCACTCCGATCCACATGGAGGCAAGCGACAGGGTAAGCATGAGGCCCAGCCGCAGCAGCTTCCTATTCCGGGACAGCCGAACGGTTTGGCTAGGGACGTTTGCGGACATGGCCGAGCAGGAGGTTCATGTTGCGCTTGTTAGCCTTCCAGGCCATGTCGAACAAATCGCCGGCGATCGGCACCGCACCGACCGCGCCGTCCACCACCAGGTTGGCGACCATGCGCAACAGAATGGGCGGCGGCGCGCCCAGCCGCCAAGCCTCCAGGACGATGTAGGACGAAATGGCGAGGCCGGCCGCATCGCCGATCCCGGGAATGAATCCGACCAGCCCGTCCAGGCCGAAGCGGAAGCGCGTCCCCGGCACCCGGAACTCGCTGTCCAGGAGCCGCGCCAGACGCTCGAGCCGCTGAACGGCGCGCGCGTCCGAAACCGGGCCGAGATACTCGGTGGACCGGCTGCTCATTTGCGCAGGATGACCCAGATCGCGTGAATGATGCCGGGAATATATCCCAGCAGCGTGAGGAGGATGTTGAGCCAGAACTGCAGGCCGATGCCGACCTGCAGGAACACGCCCAGCGGCGGCAGAATGATCGCGATCAGGATTCGGAGCACGTCCATGGTCATCTGACCCAATCCCCGCTTGCCGGTGCGTCTCGGGCTCCAACGCTCTCCGCGCCGCCCGCGTTGCCCGGCCGCTGCCATCTCCTAGTGCCAGCGCCGAGCCGAAATGCTACATGGTGTGGCGCCGCGCGCTGTTGAAGGACATCGAATCAATGTATCGCCTGTACTGGTCGCCCGGCTCAGCGTCGATGGCCCCGCACGTTCTGCTCGAAGAGTTGGGCGTGTCCTACGAGCTGAGCCGCGTGGAGTTGAACGCGCCGCGCGATGCGGCTTACCTGAAGATGAATCCCTGGGGGCGGGTACCGACCCTGATCGCCGACGGGCAGGCGATCTATGAGGCAGCCGCGATCTGCATGCACCTGGCTGACCGCCATGCGGAGAAGGGGCTGGCGCCAGCGGCCGGCACGGCCGATCGCGCCGCCTATTATCAATGGCTCGTCTTCCTCTCCAACACGCTGCAGACCGCATTCATGCGCTATTACCGACCGTCCCGCGCCTCGGAGGACCCGGGGCATGCGGCCGCCGTAAAGGAGAAGGCGCTGAAGGATGTGGCAGAGATCTGGGCGGAAATGGATCGGCTCCTGGCCGGCAGGAGCCATCTGGCCGGCGATCGGTTCAGCGCGGCCGACATCTACTTCCACATGCTCTACACCTGGGACGTCGATATGGCCGCGCTTGGTCGCCGCCATCGCAACTTGTCGGCAATTTTCGAGCGCATTCATGCCAGGCCGGCCGTCGCGCGCATCGCCGAGCTGAACATGTGACCGGGGCCGCCCGGCCTTGCCGGGCCGCGCTTGCGGTACGATATTCAGCAGCATGACAGGCAAGCTCTTCCCGCGCGCCGCCGTGCTGGCGGCCGCTCTCCTGACGCTCGCGGCGTGCCAGTCCGCGCCGCCGCGGCCGCTCTATCAGCCGCTCGAGACGGGGGCCGAGTTCGGCTACACCGAGCGGCAGATCGACGACACGCATTGGGAAGTGACCTATGCGGGGCCGCGCTACCGCTCGTCCTACAGCGACAGCAAGCGGGATGCGGAATCCAACGCCGCCCGCGGCCTCGCCTATGACCTGGCGCTGTGGCGCGCGGCGCAGATCGCGCTGGAACAGAACAAGCCGAGCTTCGCCGTCGTCTCGGAGCGGCGCGACGTCGACCGGTCCACCGAGGTCAACCGGCGCTACTCGCCCTATCCGTTCTATCCGTACGGCTTCCGTCATCCCGGCCACTGGGGCTATTGGCCCTGGTGGTACGATGACTACTCGGTGCGGACCTTCGGCGAGGCGACGGTGACCTTGACCATCGACCTGGAGCCCGATCCCGGAGCGCAGGCCATCGACGCGAAGGAAACGGCCGCGCGGCTCGAGGACGAGTACGCTTTCAAGACCTGGCCGCCGGAGTAGGGCGGCGGAAGAGTCCTGCCGCGCGCCCGAGCTGCCCGTTGATGCCGGCGACGCCCAGCACGATCAGCGCCAATCCCGAAGCGGTGGTCAGGGTGAGGTGCTCGCCCAGGAACAGGATTCCCAGGATCACGCCGAATCCCACGCGCAGATAGCCGACCGTGCTGGTGCCCACGGTGCCTAGCGTCCCCAGCAGCCGGAAATAGATGGAGAAGGCGAGGGCGGTCGAGAGCGTGCCGAGCAGCACAAGCGCGCCGAGCGACTGAGCGCTGGGCTGCAGCGTCCAAGGCCGGTCCACCGCGAGGCTCAACGGCACCGTCAGCACGGTCGCCCAGAGCAGGGTTCCGGCGCCGACCGCGATCGGGGAGATCGACCGGAACACCCGACCGTAATTCGAGGACGAGCCGTAGCAGAACCCCGCCCCGACCAGCGCGAGCTGGGCGCTCAGCTGTGGACCCCCGAGCTCCTTCAGCGCGTCGGCGCCGATGATGAGGACGACGCCCGCAAACCCGCAGAGGAGGCCGAGCGCTTGGGCCGCCCCGCGCGCCGCATGGCCGGTCGCGGCGGCGATGGAGAATGCGAACAGCGGCGCCGTTGTGGTGAGGATCGAAGCCAATCCGCTCGAGACATGCTGCTCGCCCCAGCTGATCAGCAGGAAGGGCAGAGCCAGGTTGATCACGCTCTGCACGAGGAGGTGCAGCCAGATGGCGGGCGAGGACGGCAGGCGGATGGCGCGCAGCCGGACCACCGCCAGCAGGATGAGCGCGGCGAGCGCGATCCTGCCGGCCGTGAGACTCGCCGGGGGAATGGTCTCTACCGCGACCTTGATCCAGGTGAAGGAGCTGCCCCACAGCAGCGCGAGCAGCACCAGCAGGGCGATGTCGGTGCGGGTAGGGCGAAACGATGTCATCGGATCAGGACGGGATGGTACTCAGGCGAGGGATCGCCGCGGGCGCAGCGCATCCTCCTCGACCCGGATGCGATGGGCAAGGATGAGGATGTTCGCCGCCCCGAACAGCACGGCCAGCCCTGGCGCGGCGTAGGCGAACAGCAGCATGGGGAGCTGCAGCGCGACGACGGCGTAGTTGGGATGGCGCATCCAGCGGAACGGCCCCTTGCGCACCAGCGGCGCATCCGGCACGGAGATGACGCGCGTGGTCCAGAACCGGCCCAAGGTGGCGACCACCCAGAGGCGCGCGGCCTCCAGCAGCACGAAGAGCGCGAACAGCAGCCAGTCGGGCTCGGAGATGCGCCGCCCGGCCCACCAGAGCGCGATCAGCCAGGCGACATGGAGCCCGACGATCACGGGATAGTGCCGATCGCCATGCGCCTGTCCGCCCTCCGCCAACAGCCGCCGGGCGTTCCGGTGCGCGTGCGTCAGCTCGATCCCGCGCAGGAGCGCGATCGCCAGCACGATCCATTGCGGCAGGGTCACGGCGCCTCCAGCAGCGCAAAGGATGCGGTGAAGCCGGGCCCGAGCGCGCTCATGAGATAGCGCCCGGCGCGCGGCCGCGCGGCGAGCAAGCGCTCCAGCACGAACAGCACCGTCACCGCCGACATGTTCCCATAGTCGCGCAGCGTTGCGCGCGCATGCGCGAGCGCGCCGTTCGGCAGCTCGAACGCGTCCTCCAGGGCGTCCAGGACCTTGGCGCCGCCCGGGTGGCAGACATACCCCGCCAGGTCCAGGCGGCCGAGGCCCTGCTTCGACAGGAACCGGTCCGCCGCTCCCCGCAGCTCCTGCCGCACCAAGGCCGGGATGTCGCGCGAAAAGAGGACGCCGAGCCCGTCCTCCTTCACCTCCCAGCCCATGACGTCGAGCGATTGCGGCCAGGTATGCTCGCCCCAGCTCTCGATTCGAGGGCCGCTGCCCTGAGTAGAAAGCAGCAATGCCGCCGCGCCGTCCCCGAACAGCGCGGTCGCGATGATGTTGCTCTTGGAGAGGTCCTGCGCGCGGAAGGTGAGGCCGCACAGCTCGACGACCAGCAACAGCACCTTCGATCCCGGCATGGCGCGCGCAAGCGCCGCCGCGCGGGCGAGCCCCGTCACGCCGCCCGCGCAGCCCAGGCCGAACACCGGGAGCCGCTGCAGGTCGCGCCGGAAGGGCAGCACCTCCATCAGCTGCGCATCGAGGCTCGGCGTGGCTATCCCGGTGGTCGAGACGGTGACCACGGCATCGATCTCGTCAAACTCGGCTCCCGCCCGCTCCAGGCATCGCTCGGCCGCCTCCTTCAAGAGGGCCAGCGAATTCGCGATGAAGAGCCGGGTGCGCAGCTGATGGAGGTGCTGCCCTTCCGGCGCGACCTGCAGCGGCTCCCGGTGTTCGGTCTCGGCTGCGCGGGCGGCGTGACGGGGCTCGCCCGCGCGGCGGCGCTTGCGCGCGCCATGCCGGGATCGAAGGTGCTGTTGCTGGTCGTCGAGCTGTGCGG
>JAREAF010000204.1 GCA_029240475.1 Rhodospirillales bacterium
AGATGCTGGGCCTCGTCCTTGCGGCCGAGATCGGTGAGGTCGCCGCAGAGAGCGAGCACGTCCGCTTGTTCCGAGATTTCGGCGAACAGCTCGCGGTAGGAGCGCTCGCCGGTCGCCGTCACATGCAGGTCGCCGATCGCGGCGAGGGTCAGCCCCTCACTGGGCTCGCTCATGCCGCTCCTCCAGCCCTTTGCCGACCACGTCTGCAAAGCCCCATTCCGTGATGTCGACGATGTAGTCGCGCGGCGAGAAGAGCCGGCCTCGGCAGACCTTGATGTTCGGCGGCGGCAGGTCGAGCTGCGCGTTCAGCCGCCCAATCAGCTCCTCGAGCAGCCAGCGCGGCACCAGGTCGCGTTCGGACGGATAGACGAAGCGGAAATTGAGGAGCTGGATCAGCAGCACCTCCCAGTAGGCCTCCATGTAGGTGAGCAGGCGCCGCCAGTCGATCTCCTCATGCTTCTTGAGGATCACATGCGCGACGTCCGCCCCGTCATAGCGGTAGCGGTCCTGGATGAAGAGCTTGGACCAGACCAGCTCGGTCGGAGGCGTGATGTGCACCTCCACGCCATAGATCTCGATCTTGTGCTGCCCGACGAACCATTCGTCGGTGATCGGCATGTTCGCGGTCGACATGTTGAAGATCACGTCGAAGAAGTTGGCGTCCCGCCAGACTTTCGCGATCCAGCGCTCGTCCTCCACCTCGACGCGGTAACCGCGGTCGCGGAAATAGGCGAGAATGCGCGGATAGTCCCCGGCCTTGCAGAAGACGTCGAGGTCCTTGGTCGGGCGCACGATCCCGGTATAGGCGCTGACGGCGTAGGTGCCCGAGAGCATGAACGGAATGCCGGATTCGGCGAGGAGCCGCAGGCTCTCTCTATAGAATTCTTCGGCCTCCGGAGGGGGCTCGAAGCTGGAGGCGTCGAGGGACTGAGGCATGCGGCATTCGCTCGGGCCGTTTGGCTTTCCGGCGCGCGGGGCCGGATTCTGGGAACGATCCGGCGCGCTGCCCAGTTGCGCCGTGCGGCCCCGCCTTGCGGCTCACGAGGTTCGGCGGAGCGGCCGGCTAATCCGCCAGGACGATCCAGCCGGGCTTCCTGGAGGGAAGCGGGACCAGGGCCAAATGCCCCGTTCGGTGATTGCGCAGGGACCCGAAATGATGATGGTCCGGCGCCGGCAGGATCTTGATCCGGCTGTCGAACGCCCAGGGCAGGATGATGATGACCTGGGGCTTCGCGTGTTTCCTGAGGTGGTGGGCATGCCCATGCTCCCACGTCCGGTGCTTCCGCCGCGCCGTCCAGCGCTGGTGATGCGGGGAGGACAGGAACATGTCATGCCGCCGCGGCAGGCGGTGAAACACGAAGCCGCCGCCGTCATGGAATCTGCGCCAGTGGCGGCGCTCGTGATGGAAGCGGTGCAGCCCCTCCGAGCCGCTGAAAAAGGAGAATCCGCCTCCCGATATGATCACGCTGGTGTCGGCGCGCGCCGAAGGCGCCAGTGCGATGACCAGGATCAAAGCTGCAACGAGCCGGAGCATCTCTCGCCTCCCTCGGGGCAGGTCGGCAGGTGTGACGGAAGCCGGCGATTTCAGGCAGGCTAGCTCCGGCCGGCGGCCGCTGTCATGCACAACTTCGAGGGAGGCGACGAGGGCGGATCGCGCTAGATCAGCGGCACCCGGGTCTCGCTGCGCAGCGACAGCGTGCCGATGCCGGCGAAGTCCGCGAGGAACTGAAAATCGTAGGTCACGATCACGGTCAGGAAGCTGAGCCCGTTGGTGGTGTCGCGAGCGACGTTCACCTTGGCCTTGCCCGCCGAGATGTCGTCGAACTCCGCCTTGGCGTGCGCCTTTATCTGCTCGTCGCTCGCAGCGGTGTTCACGATGGCCCAGCGCGCGGTCTGCTCGGCCGCATATTCGATGGAGTTGCGCACCCAGTGCAGCCGCCCGAACTCGACGACGCCCATCATGATCATGATCAGGACCGGGGCGACGATGCCGAATTCCAGCACGGCAGCGCCCTCCGGGCACCGGCAGAGGCGAAGCAAGCGGCGCGCCAGGCTCCTCATGGCACCTGCACCACGGCGCTGCCCTGGAAGGTGACGGGCACCAGTTTGTCCACCACCGGGAACCAGGGGCTGTTGGGGGCGCTCACATTGACCGTCACGAATTTGTAGGGCGCATAGCCGCCGGTGCATTCCGAGCTGCAGGACACCGGCGCTCCCGCGCATTCGCAGCTCATGGAGGACGCGACCGTGAGCTTCTCCGGAGGATAGGTGCTGGCGCCCTTCACTGCCTGCTCGATGCCCGGCTTGTCGAGCCCCTTCTCGAATGCGTAGTGCGCGCCCGCGCGCGCGGCGCTTTCGAGCGCGCTGCTCGTATACATGGCCGCGCCGAATTCCAGCAAACCGCCGAGCAGGATGAGGATGGCGGGCAGCAGGAGCGCGAACTCCACCGCCATGTTGCCGGACGCGTCCCGGCGAAGGGTCGCGACCCGATCGATCAGCTTGCGCATCAGACCCTCCTCCACCCGTTCGCGCATCACTCGATGAGGGCGACCTTGGTGGTGACCGCGGTCTTCACCTTGAACTCGTCGCACTTTTCCGACGTGAGCTGGGAGCTTCCGGTCAGCACGACCGTGTCGGCGACGATGACCGTGCATTGGGACAGGCCGGTATTGTTGCCGCTCCAGGTGACCTGGTTGGAGGGGAAGTAGGTCGCGCCCACCAGCGCCGTGTTGGTCCCGCCGTTGAGCACCGCCGCTTTCGCGGTCGTCTCCGGCGCGCGCGGATCCTGATAGAAGAGCAGGCCGTCATAGATGTCGCCCGGCCCCGCGCTCGCGGCGCCCTCGGCGGGCGCATTCAGCACGACCTTGGAGGAGCCGTTGATCAGCACGGTGCCGATAGCGTTGACGCTGCCCGAGCTGGTCAGAACGAAGGTCACGCCCTCTCCGCCCGGCGAGCAGGCGGTGCAGGTCACCGTCGTATTGCCGTCGACGGTCAGATTGCCCTGGTCGATATAGTAGGTGCCGGGCATCAGATTAATGGTGGCCGAGCTGGTGATCGCGATGCCGCCGCAGTACTTGCCGGGGTACTTTGTCCCGCTGCTGCTCCAGTTGCCGCTGTTGCAGGCGCCGAGCGGGATGTCGATCGGCGTGCCCGCGAACGGGTCCTCGAGCGGCCAGGTCCGGGTGGTCGGCGGTTGCGAGGTGGTGAGCTTGGCCTTGTTGCCGTCGATGAGCATGTCGCCGGCCGTCCAGACCGTCTGCACATTGACGGTTGCGCTGCCTGTGAAGAACGCCGCCTGATCGTCGGTCGAGTTGGAGGCGATCGCGCATTTGGGGGCGTTGACGGTGGTGTTGCCGCTGTTGGTCAGCGACTGCGCCGTGATCTCGTCGAGCGCGAGGATGCAGGCCTTGCCGGTCGGAACGATGCCCGCGACGGCGCGCGTCGAAACCTTCAGCATGTCGTCCGGCACGATGGCCGCGAACAGCATGGTCTTGTGCGTGCGGTATATCATCACCTCGAACGCGCTCTCCTCCCCTTCGTAGGGCCCGTGTTCGGGAGGGATGTGCCGCTCGATGTCCTCCTCATCCCCTTCCTGGTAGCCGTTGCGCTCCGCCTCCTTGAGGGCCGCGGCCTTGGCCTCGGAGTCGTCGCGCCCCCACACCTTGGCGAAGGCGCCGCCGAGCGCCCCGGCATCCGCCTGGGTCTGGATCGCGCGCTTGGAGACGTACCACAGCCCCGTCTCGACGCCGATCGCGCCGAGCCCGAGCATCGCCGGCAGCGCAAAGGCGAAAAGCGCCAGCGTGCTGCCATTCTGCTCGCGCCAGAGCTCACGGAGATAGCCGGTCAGGCGCCTGCGCGCCGGCTTCCCGAGAGCTGAACCCTGCCATGGCATGTCGAAGCCCTCGCTTCATCGGCGGCACGCCGGTCAATGGGGGCTGGCCGCCATTCAACTGCGCTCGCGGGCAGCTTGGACACGTTGAAATTGAGAGCCGATTAAGCGAGAAGGCTAAGGGAAACCGCTGCCAGTTGCGCCAAAACTGTTCGGCTCTTGTTGCGAGTTCGCGTCAACCCCGCGGCGGATCGGAACGCCGCGGTGGGGCTAGCGCAGCACGACCCAGGCGGGCGCGTGGTCGCTGGCGCCCTCCTGCCCGCGCACCTCGCGATCCACGCCCGCATCGGCCAGGCGCGGCAGCAGCACGCCGTTGAGCAGCAGATGGTCGATGCGCAGCCCGGCATCGCGCTGCCAGCGGTTCCGCATATAGTCCCAGAAGGTGTAGATGGGCGCGTCGGGGTGGATGGTGCGGATTGCGTCGGTCCAGCCCTGATCGAGCAGCCGGCGGAAGGCGGCCCGGCTCTCGGGCTGCAGCAGCGCATCGTCGGCCCAGGATCGGGTGGAATAGATGTCCCGGTCCGTGGGCACCACGTTGTAGTCGCCGGCCAGCACGATCGGCAGCTTCTCGGTCAGAAGCCCGGCCGCATGGCCGATCAGCCGCTCGAACCAGGCGAGCTTGTAATCGAATTTCGGGCCCGGCTGGGGATTGCCGTTGGGCAGGTAGATCGAGGCGCAGAGGATGCCGCCCACGGCCGCCTCGATGTAGCGGCTCTGCGCATCGGCCGGATCGCCGGGCAGCTGGTCGCGCGTGACGACCGGGTCGGCGCCGCGCGCCAGGATGGCGACCCCGTTCCAGGTCTTCTGCCCCTTCCACACCGCGCCGTAGCCCGCGGACCGGATCGCCTCGATCGGGAATGCATCCTGGGCCGCCTTCAATTCCTGCAGGCACACGATGTCGGGCTTGGATCGCCCCAGCCATTCGAGCAGATTCGCGAGCCGCCGATTGACGCCGTTGATGTTGAAGGTTGCAATCTTCATTCCGCGCGCCCATGGCCCCTTCTCCCGGCGGCAACCCCGGGACTGTAACCAACGGGGAAGGGCCGCACTCGTTCTGCGAGGCCAGCGGGAGCCGATCCGCCACGGCCGGGAGGTCAGCCTATGACGTCGTCTGCAATCGCCTACCGCCTCGCCGGCAAGCGCGCGCTGGTCACGGGCGCGGCATCGGGGATCGGCCTGGCCACGGTCGAACTCTTTGCCAGGGCGGGGGCTTCGGTCGCGCTCAACGACCTGCCCGGCGAGCGGCTGGAGGCGCAAGTCGCGCGCCTGCGCGCCGAGGGGCTGAAGGTGATCGCGGCGCCGGGCGATGTGGGCCGGCCCGAGACGGCCGCCGCGTTCACGGCGCGCGCGATCTCGGAGCTGGGCGGGCTCGATTGCCTCGTCAACAATGCCGGCGCGCCGCTCACGAAATCCCCGATCCCGCCCGACGACCTGGACGCTCTGACCGAAGCGTTCTGGACTCGCATCCTGGCCGTCAACCTGACCGGCGCCTTTTGGGTGACGAAGGCGGCCGTCCCCGCCCTTCGCGCCTCGGCCGGCAGCGTGGTCAACACCGTCTCGAGCTCCGCTTTCGGCGGCGGGGCCAGCAGCACCGCCTATGCCACGGCCAAGACAGGCCTGCTTGGGCTCACGCGCGAGCTGGCGCGCGGGCTGGCGCCCGAGATCCGCGTCAACGGGATCGCCCCCGGCTTCGTCAACTCCAACTGGGAATGCTCCTTCGGCGACATCGACCGGCAGGCGCGGGAGGCGACGCTCCTGAAGCGGGTCGGCCAGCCGGAAGATTATGCGGCCGTGATCCTCTTCCTGGCGGTGGATGCTTCCTATGTGACCGGTCAGGTTCTTCAGGTGGATGGGGGCCTGCGGCTCTGATTAACCGGGGAGAAACCGCGTTCGGATAGGACTGTGGCCGGCTTGCTTGCCATGTGAGGAGCGAGAATGGCCGGTACGGGGGGTGGGGTCGTCGTTCACCTGGACGAGATCCGGGCGGTGCGCATGCCCGATTTCGACGGGCGGGCGCAGAGCGTAACGGCGGCGTTCGTCGCGGCCGCCACTGCGGAAATTCCAAGGAAAGCCTTGGCGCGCGCGCTGGTGCTGTCGGGGCTGCACATGCTGGCCGAAG
>JAREAF010000205.1 GCA_029240475.1 Rhodospirillales bacterium
GCCCAAGGCCTTTGCAGAGCTGTGGAAACTTGCCGAGGCGGTGGCGCGCGAGACGGGCGGCGATCCCCGGTATGTGTTCGATGCGTGCGGGCTGCTCCTCGAGCGGCGGCCATCGCCTTGGACCTATTTCTGCAGCCCACGCAATGCGCTCACATGGGCGAGCACGGGCGGGGACGGCGTTCACTTCGGCCTGCTCCAGCTTGATGAGGTCGCGCCGGAGCGCGCGCCCATCGTGATGACCGTCCCCCTGTCCGACGCCCGCAATGTCGTGGTCGCCGAGGGCTTCGCGGAGTTCCTCGGCCTCGGCTATCACGTCGGGTGGTTTTCGCTGGAGCAGCTCGCGTACGATCCGGCCTGGACCGCGGAGTATTTTGCGAAAGCAGAGCGGGAGCCCGACTGCGAAGCCGTCCTGAAACGGATTCGCAGCAGTCTTCGGCTGAAGCCCGTGCCGCTCAACCTAGACCGCATCCTGCAGCTCAAGAATAAGTACCTGTCACTCGTGCAACTGCCTGACGAAGCCTAGCTGTCCGCGAGCACGTCGCGCTTCTCTCCGCCCAGATGCCAGGCATCAACGCCGCGCCTCGATGATAAGATTGAAAGGTGTTTGGGCGGCGCGACGCACCGAACCCAGTCCGGCGGACCTCAACACCTCCTCGAGCTGCCGTGGTCCCGCTTGAGCGCCCAGAACATGCGTGCCCTTCTCCGAGATCGCGTGCGCACAGCACAAGGTCGTCGAGGCGGAGTAATAGAGTCTGCCCACCGGGTTCATGTTGTCCTCCACACGATCTCCGGCGAAGGGCTCGACCAGCATGAGCGTGCCGTCATCGGCCATGGAACTTGCGGCGTGCCTGGCTGCATCCACGGGTCGACCCATGTCGTGCAAGCAGTCGAAGAAGCAGATCAGGTCATAGCCGTTCTGCGCGAAGCCATCGGCCTTCGCCACCTCGAAGGTCACGCGGTCCTCGACGCCGGCTTCCCGCGCCACTGCCCGGGCGGCGGCAATGGATTCCGGGTGGACGTCGAAGCCCCAGAAGCGGCTCTGCGGGTACGCCTTGGCCATCAGCACGGTCGAGTGGCCGTGGCCGCACCCGATATCGGCGACCCTCGCCCCTCGGGCGAGTTTCTGGGTGACGCCGGTCAACGCCGGCAGCCATTCCTGGACGAGGCTGCCGTTATAGGAGTTGCGGAAGAACGCGGCCACGCCGCAGAAGAGCCGCTCATCGTGCTCACTCCAGCTGACGCCCTCTCCGGTCTTGAAGGCGCTTAGGGCTTTCGGCTCATCGGCCCACATCGAGGCGACCACCTGCCAAGCATGCGGGAGGAAGACAGGGCTGGTCTCCTCGGCGAGGATGGTGGCCTGCTCCGGCGTGAGCTCATAGGTGCTCGAGATCGGATGATAGTCGACATAGCCGCCCGCGACCTGCGCGTTGAGCCACTCGCGGACATAGCGCTCACCGCAGCCGCTGCGGCGCGCCACTTCCGATGAGCTGACGGGGCCGGCCCCCGCCATCGCCCGGTAGAGGCCCAGCTTGTGACCGAGGCTGACCATCACGCCACCATAGCCGGCCGAGAGGTCGCCGAAGAGACGGCCCACGAGAGCATCGAGCTTTTCTTTATCCACCAGCATGAATGATCTCCATCGCACTGCGGCGCCCGTCGCGCCGCCGCCGGGAGATTGGCGGTTTGCGCTTCCGCCGGTGAGTGCGAAACTGGCCAGGAACGGTTCATTCGTGCCAGAGGGTTGAGGATGCTTGGGCTTGCGCGGCCGCTGCATGTCAGCCTGATCGCCATTCCCGACGCCGCGGTCTCGACGCTGACCGGAATCTACGATGTGCTGAACTCGTTCCGGATCCTTGCCGGCGCCGATCCGGCCATTCCGGATGAGCCGCCGTTCAAGGTCGAGATCGTGGGACCGGCGCCCGGCAGCGTGTCGCTCGCCAGCGGCCTTCCGGTGGAGGTCGGTCGAGCCGTTGCCGACATAGCGGCGACCGACATCGTCATCGTGCCCTCGGTGGTGCTCAAGGCCCGCGGCTGGCAAACGGGCCGATACCCGGAGCTGGTGCGCTGGGCGGGGCGGATGCACGACAACGGGGCGCTGTTGTGCTCGGCTTGCTCGGGTGTGTTCCTGCTGGCCGAGACGGGGCTCTTCGACGGTCAGGAGACCACGGTCCACTGGGGATATGCCGAGGAGTTCGCGCGGCTGTTCCCGGAGGTGCCGTTGCGCCCCGAGCGGGTCCTCGTGGTGGCCGGCGAACGGGGGCAGCTCGTCAGCTCGGGGGCGTCAATGACCTGGCACGATCTCGTGCTCTATCTGATCGCCCGGCATGTCGGCGCCGCGGCGGCTCAGACAGTCGCGCGGTTCTTTGCCCTGCAGTGGCACCATGATGGGCTTGCGCCCTATGTCGTCTTTCAAGGGCGCAAGGGCCACGGCGATGCGGTCGTGGCGGACGCTCAGCAATGGTTGTCCGTTCACTTCTCGGTTGCCAGCCCGGTCGAGGAAATGGTTCGCCGCTCGGGGCTGGCGGAGCGCACCTTCAAGCGGCGCTTCACGGAGGCGACCGGCTTCTCGCCGATCGAATATGTGCAGCGCCTCAGGATCGAGGACGCCAAGCGTCGGCTCGAACGCACCGATATATCGGCCGATGAGATCAGCTGGCGGGTCGGCTATGAGGATGCGGCCTTCTTCCGCCGCCTGTTCAAGCGCTTCACTGGAATGACGCCTGGAGCGTACCGCCGACGGTTCCAGGTGCCAGCATTCGCTCGGCCCGGCGGCAAATAGTGCATCGCCGCCGCTCGCCGCGTGGCCCAGACAGACCAAAGGCCCCGTCCGGAGGACGAGGCCAGAGCATCGCGAGTAAAGCTGGTTGGGAGGAATTGCCGCCCTGGCTGGGTGCGGCGCTGACGCTCGCGGGGCGCTGGCCCGCTCGGTCCGAAGGGCAGGTCCATTCACCGGCCCCGCAGCCAACAATGTTGAATGGCGGAATAGCCGATCCTGTTCTCGCCTAGACTGCCAAGCGAGGCTCAGCTTTCCCGGAAGGCACGGCGCATACTGCTGAGGATCGGAGTCGCGAAGTACTCGAACGCCGTGCGCTCGCCCGTCTCGATGATCACCTCAGCGGACATGCCGGCCATCAGCTTCGCTCCCGGCAGCAAGGCCAGAGATTGAGGGTCCACTTCGACGCGCGCCTGATAGAATGGCTGATCACCGGGCGTTCGGCCCTCCAGTCGATCCGCTGAAACGTAGGTGACGCGACCAAGCAGGAGAGGCGTGCGGCGCTGATTGAAAGCGTTGAGTCGCACTTCCGCCGCCATACCCACCTGAACCAAGTCGATATCATCTGGCTGCAAGCGCGCTTCGATGACCAGGCGATCGCCCGTGGGCAGGAACTCCAAGATGGGCTGACCTGGAGGGATCACGCCTCCGATCGTGTTATAGTGAAGCTTCACCAGGGTGCCGGGTTGCGGAGCCCGGATGTTCAGCCGGTCGAGGTTGTCGGCCGCAGCGGTCAGTTTCTGCCGCAGGTCGAAAATCTTGTCCTGCACCTCCCCGAGCTCCTCGACGACCTCGCTGAGATGGCTGACTTGGAGCTGGGCGATCTGAAGCTGTGCCTCGCCGATGCTCTGGCGGGCGCGCGCCGCCATCCCGATGGTCTCGGCGCGCTCGGCTTCAAGAGCCTTCGCGCTGCGCTGCAATTGCAGGAGCCGCGGCTTCTTTTCCAGCCCCTTTTCGACCAAGGGCCTGACGCTACTGATCTCCTCCGCGATCAACCGGATCTGGGCGTCTGCGGCGATTCGCTGCGCCTCCAGCCCCGAGATCTCCTCTCCAAGCTCGGCAATCCGTTGGTTGAGAATTGCCCTCTGGCCCTTGATCTCCTCGCGCCTGGCAACGAAGAGGGCCTGTTGAGCTTGCCGCAGCGCGACGACCTCGCCCGCCTCTCCGCCGAGCAGCGGATCGGCGAAGTCGATCTGTTCGCTTCCGTCTCGCTCCGCAATGAGGCGCGCCTCGAGGGCGAGTTGCGAGCGAAGCTGACCTTGAATGAGGTTGAGGCTGGCCCGGGCCCGGGTCCCATCGAGGCGAAGGAGGGTCTGGCCGGCTTCGACTGAGGCTCCTTCGGTCACCAGGATCTCGCGAATGATGCCGCCTTCCAGGTGCTGCAAGGTCTTATTGCGGCTGTCGGCACCGACGACGCCTGGTGCGATGGCGGCGCCATTCAAGGGCGCCAGAGCCGCCCAGCCACCGAATCCGCCCAAGCAGACGAGAATGACCACAAGGCCGGCGAAGATTCGCCTGTGAGCTCCGGACAAGATGCGAGGCGGGTTCAACGGGCTCGCCCCGGAAGGTAGATCGGTCATGATGGAGCCCGCACGGTTCGCAGCACGGGAGCGGCCGTTGCTGGGCGTCTAAACTGCGCCATGACCTCCTCACGCGGGCCGAGCGTCTCCAGGATCCCGTCCCGGATCGCGGCCAATCGATCGACTTGCTGCAGGAGGTTTGGTCGATGAGAGACGAGGACGACGGTGATCCCCTCCTGCTTGGCGATGGCGAGGGCGCGCATTAAAGCCTCCTCACCCACGGCATCAAGGTTTGAGTTCGGCTCGTCCAGGAGAAGCAGCCGAGGGCTGCCATAGAGGGCCCGTGCAAGCGCAATCCGCTGGCGCTGCCCACCCGAAAGCTGCACGCCGCCTTCGCCGATCGGCGTCTCGTATCCCGTCGCAAGCTGCAGGATGAGTTCGTGCACGCCGGCTTTTTTTGCGGCTTCGACGACGAGGAGCGGATTGGGCTCGGACATCCGCGCAATGTTCTCGGCGACCGTGCCCGCAAGGAGCTGCACATCCTGCGGCATATAGCCGATGTGCCGACCGATATCGGCACGGTCCCAGGACGCGATCTCCGCCCCATCCAATCGCACGGAGCCCGACAGCGGGGTCAGGCTTCCCGCAAATAGCCGGATCAGGGTGGATTTTCCAGCCGCCGTCGGGCCGATAATGCCGAGCGACTCGCCTGCCTCCACTGTGAAAGAGATTCCTTTTAGGATCGGCTGGCGCGCCATGTCGTTGCCGGCGGCATACATCACCTTCTCGGCCGTCAGCCGACCCTCCGGGCGCGGCAGCGCCAACGGAGTGCGCTCGGTTCCGGCCTCGGCAAGTAGCCGGTGGACCCTGAGCCAGGCCTGCCGGGCCGCCGCCATGCCGTTCCATCCGGCCAGGACCTGCTCGATTGGCGCCAAACCGCGGGCGGTCATTATCGAGGCGGCGATCATCATGCCCCCGGTGATCTCCTGCTCGATCGCGAGCCAGCTCCCGACCGCCATGGCGAGGACCTGGATGACGAGGCGAGCGAATTTCGATAGGGCAGAAAGCCCTCCGAGCCGGTCCGAAGCGGCCGCCTGCAGGGCGAGAATACGGCCGTTCTGCCTCTCCCACCTCGCAACCAGTGCGGCGATCAGGCCCATCGCCTGGATGGCATCCGCATTGCGTAGATCAGCATTGGCGCGTTGAAGCGCCGTCAAGCCGGCGACGCCGCTCGCCTGAAGCAAGGAGCGCGTCGTCCAATGCGTGATCGAGGTTAAGAGGAGTAGAATGGCGGCGCCGCCCACGGCCACCCAGCCGAGCGCCGGATGGATGAGGAAGGCGGCGGCCATAAAGACCGGAACCGTCGGAATGTCGAACAGCGACGTGACACCCGGCCCGCCAAGGAAGGCGCGGATCTGCGCCAGATCGCCGAGCCCCTGGGCGCCTCGCGCCTCCCCGCGCAGCGACTGGCCAACGCTTGCGGCGAGCACGGGACCTGATAGGCGGGCCTCGATCAGCATTCCGACGCGTGCGAGAAGCTGGCTGCGCAGCAGCTCGAGCACCGCCATGACGCCCAGCGCCCCGATCGCGACGATCGAGAGCATCAGCAGCGTATCCGTGCTGCGGCTGGTCAGCACTCGGTCGAACATCTGGAAAGAATAGAGCGGCACCGCCAGGAGAAGCAGGCTTT
>JAREAF010000206.1 GCA_029240475.1 Rhodospirillales bacterium
TAATCATTATAGGAGGTGTGGGTGAAGGCGCCGCGGCCGTTGACGTCGCCCATGGCCCAGATCCCCGGCACGTTCGTGCGGAGCTGATCGTCCACCTGGATGAAGCCGCGCCGATCGGTCTCGATCCCCGCCGCCTCCAGCCCGAGTTCGTCCGTGTTGGGACGCCGGCCGACCGCCAGCAGCAGATGCGAGCCCTCGACCTTGTTCGAGCCCGCGGCGCAGTCGAGCCCGACCGACACGCCGTTGCCCGCGCGCGCGACCCGGATGCAGTTGGCGTTGAGGCGGATTTCGATGCCCTCGCCCTCCAGGATCTCGCGGACGGCGTTGGAGACGTCTTCGTCCTCGCGCGAGATCAAACGGTCGGCCGCCTCGACCACCGTCACGCGGCTGCCGAAGCGGCGGTAGGCTTGCGCGAACTCCAGCCCGATATAGCTGCCGCCGACCACCAGCAGGTGCTCGGGCAGGAAATCGACCTCCATCATGCTGCTGTTGGTCAGATAGGGGACGTCCGCGAGCCCGGCAATGTCGGGCACCAGCGCTCGCCCGCCCGTATTGATGAAGATGCGCTCGGCCTCCAGGACCTCGTCGCCGACGCGGACGCGGCGCGGCCCCTCGAACCGCGCATGGCCGCGCAAGAGCCGGCCGTTCTCCAGCCCCTCCATCCATTTGCCAACGCCGTCGCGGGAGGCGAGCGAGATCTGCTTCATGCGCGCATTCACCCGGCGCATGTCGACTCCCACCGCTCCCTTCACACTCACCCCGTATTCCGCCGCGCGGCGCGTCAGGTGCGCCACGTGGGCGCTGGCGACCAGCGCTTTCGTTGGGATGCAGCCGGTATTCACGCAGGTCCCGCCGGTATGCTTGCGCTCAACCACGGCGGTCCTGAAGCCCTCCTCCGACAGCCGGCTGGCCAGCGGCGCGCCTGCCTGGCCGGTGCCGATCACGATCGCGTCTAAACGAGTCGCCATGGCCTCTCCTTCCCCAAGAGCCCCTGGAGCATGCAGCCGAGGAGGGCGCGGGCGCCAATGCTGATTTGGCATGGTTTCGATGAGGGGGGCCGGCGGCCGATAACTTCTCGCTATAAAAACGAAAGCCAATCGGCATTTCAGTCTCGACCGCCGCTCCCCGATCCTCACATCGACGCTGCAGCCGTTCCGGCCGCGGCACGTGCAACGGAAAGAGGATCTCGAAAGATGAAGATGATTCACCGGACCAGCCGGACCGTCCTGCGCTCCATCGCAGCGGCCGGCTTCCTCGCCCTCGCCGCGGGCGCCGCCTCCGCGGGCGAGTGCCCGGCCGACAAGATCGCGGCCAACGCCACCAAGCCCGGCGCGACCGAGCCCAAAGGGGTGAGCGACACCGTCCTGGCCAGCATCGATCTCGGCCAGGAGATCGACGGCTTCCAGGGGCGCCAGCTGCGCACCCGCATGCTGGAGATCCAGCCGGGCGGCGTCGTGCCCTGGCACAGCCACGAGGACCGGCCCGCCTTGATCTATGTGCTCGAAGGGACGGTTCTCGAATATGCGAGCAACTGCGCGGTGCCGATCGAGCACAAGACGGGCGAGACCTCGGTCGAAACCAAGGAGGTCGCGCATTGGTGGAAGAACGAAGGCAAGTCGGTCGTGAAGCTGCTGGCCGCCGACGTGTTCCACGTTCAGAAGACCGCCAGCGCCCAGTAGGGCGTCTTCTTGCCGCCGCTCGCGAGCGTGGCGCGTCGACCCAATCGTAAGCCGACGCGCCACGCCCGACCCAACGCCAGACGATGGAGGCCGACCATGGCACAGGCCGAAGCTTTCATTCCCTCGACACTTGCAGCCGGCGAACATCGGGCAGCCGCGCTCCTGCGCACGGTCGTCATGGGCCTGATCAGCTTCCTGACCTTCGTGGACCTGTTCGCCGCGCAGGCGATCCTGCCGACCTTGGTCAAGGTTTATCAGGTGACGCCCGCCGCGATGGGTTTTGCCGTCAACGCATCGACCATCGGCATGGCGGCGGCCGGGATCGGCATCACCTTCGTCAGCCGCCGCATCAATCGGCGGCAGGGGATCTGGGTCAGCCTCGCCTGCCTCTCGGTGCCGACCTTCCTGCTGGCGGCGGCGCCGGATCTGACGACCTTCACCCTCCTGCGCGTCGCGCAGGGGCTGTTCATGTCGGCGGCATTCGCGCTCACCATCGCCTATCTGGCCGAGCGCTGCAGCGCGGAGGACGCGGCGGGCGCGCTCGCCGCCTGCATCACCGGCAATGTCGCCTCGAACCTGTTCGGCCGCATGCTGTCGGCATCCGTGGCGGACAGCTTCGGCCTGGAAGCGAACTTCTACTTCTTCGCCGGGCTCAATCTCGCGGGCGCTGCGCTGGTGTTCTTCAGCCTGGCGCGCACGCAGCGGATGGCCGCGGTGGAGCGGAGCGGCGGCTCGCCCTTGCGCATCTGGCGCGAGCATCTGCGCAACCCGGCGCTGCGGCTGGGGTTCGGCATCGGCTTCTGCATCCTGTTCGTCTTCATCGGCACCTACACCTACGTGAATTTCGTGCTGGTGCGGGCGCCGATCTCCGTGAGCCCGATGGCGCTCGGTTTTGTCTACCTCGTCTTTCTGCCGGCTATCTTCACGACCCCGGTCGCCGGACGGATCGCCACGCGGGTTGGAGCCAAGAGCAGCTTCTGGGGCTCGCTCGCGACCGCGGGCGCCGGGCTGCCGCTGCTGCTGGTCCCGCATCTCGCGCCGGTGATGCTGGGGCTGGCCCTGATCGGCGTCGGCACCTTCTTCGCGCAGGCGACCGCGACCGGGTTCATCAGCCGCTCCGCCACGGCCGACCGCGGCGCGGCCAGCGGCATGTATCTGGCCTCCTATTATCTGGGCGGCCTCGCCGGGGCGGCGGTGCTGGGCCAGGTCTACGACCGCTTCGGCTGGACCGCCTGCGTGCTGGGGCTCGGCTTCGCGCTTGCGACCGGGGCGCTGCTCGCCGCCTTCATCCGCACGCCACGCCCGTGAGAGGGAGGACGCCATGGAGGATCGCTACCAGCGCGGCCTCGCGCTCCTCGACCGGCTCGACCGCGAGCAGGGAGCCCGCATCCTCGCCGCCCTGGAGGAGGTCGCCCCCGATTTCGCGCGGCTCCTGGTCGAGTTCGCCTTCGGCGACGTCTGCGCGCGGCCCGGGCTCGACCTGAAGACGCGCGAGATCGCCACGGTGGCGGCGTTGACCGCGCTCGGAACGGCGCCCGCGCAGCTGCGCGTGCACATCAAGGCCGCGCTGAATCTCGGCTGCAGCCGGACGGAGCTGACCGAGGCGATCATGCAGATGGCGGTCTATGCGGGGTTTCCCGCCGCGCTCAACGGCCTGGCCGCCGCCAAGGAGGTGTTCGCGACCGCCAAGAACTAGCGATCAGCGGCGCTTGCGCCTCGACCTGAGCCGCTTGGCGTTCGCGGTGGCGGTCTTGTGCCAGGGCCGCAGCAATTCGGCCAAATCGGACTGAGGCTGGGAGAGCAGGGCGAGGCTGGCCAGCGCGGCGGCCGATTTCTCCTGCACCATGCGGCGCCGCTCCCGGGCCGAGCAGCGGCCTTGCGCCATCATCCAGCTGCGCCGCGCGATCGTCTCGCCGGACGCGATCCCCAGCTCGAACAGGAGCAGCGGCAGCGGCGTCGGCGCTTTGCGTTTCGATTTCCTGGCCATCAGCCAAGGAGATGGGCCGGAGTTAGGCTGCGGCAACCGCCTTGCGCTTGGATAGGGTCGCCGAGGGTCCCGAAGGCAGGGGCAGCCGGATCTGCGCGGCGAGGCCGCCTATGGGCGAACCGTCGAGCGGCCATGTGCCGCGATGCAGCTCGACCAGGTCGCCGACGATCGGCTGGCCGAGGGCGGTTCCGGGGACCTTCTCGTCGATCCGGCCGCCCCGCGCCAGCGCCAGGGCGCGGTCTGCGGGCGCTGTTCCGGGGCCGTCATCCTCGACCAGAATCTCGACGGCGTTCTCCGTGTCGCGCAGCGTGACGAGGACGCGGCTCTTGGCCCAGATGCAGGCATGGTCGATCAGGTTGCCGAGCAATTCCTCGCAGTCTTGACGCCGATTGAGGTCAGGGCGTCCGGCGCACCGCCTGCAGGGCTGCGGCTGCGAGCCGGTCGTGCGCAACGGCCGTCGGGTGCAGATGGTCCCAGAACAATGCCGTCGCGCAGGCCGTGCCCGAGCAGGGCTCGGTCACGTTACGGAACCCGGCCGCCGCCGGGTCGGCGAGCACCTGTTCCAACAGCGCATAGACGTCAAGCCGGTGGATGCGCACCTTCCGGTCCGCCTCGATCCGGCGCAGCCGCCGCTCGAGCGCCAGATCGAAGGCCTGAGACAGCCGCCGGCCCTCGGACGCCAGCCCCTGGCCGCGCTGGCGCAGCGCCGGCGTCCGGCCGATGTCCGGAAGGTTCGGCACCAGGATGTTCTTCGCCCCGGCTTCGGCCAGGTCTTCGACGATGCTGCCGAGCGCTTCGACGGCATTCTCGACCAGGCGGGCGCGGTCGGGCGCGTGCTCGGCGGAGAGCAGGTCGTTGCCCCCGCCATAGACCACATAGAGCGCATCGGGATCGGCGCGCCCGTCGGGCAGCGCGCGCAGGAATGCGTCCGCCTGCGCGCGAAGGGCGGTCGGGCCGCCATGAGTGCGCGCGCCGCCGACGGCGAAGTTCGTGCCGCCGTCGCTCGAGGGCCTCAGCTCCGCCCCGATCTGCGCCGCGATCCGCTCCACCCAGACGGGCCCGTTGGAATAGCGGCCCGCATTGCCGGAATCGGAGAGGCTGTCGCCGAACACGACGAGCCCGCTGAATTCCGGCTGCGCGGCGTCCGCCGCGCTACCCGCCAACGATCCGGCGAGCAGCATCGCCATGCTCCAACGCGAAGGGCGGCCTCGCCTCATGCCGTGTCATCCATCCTGCTGGTGAGCGAAACCAGCCAAACAATCCGGCCGCGGCTTCGTTCCGAGGCCTGCTAGTCGATGCTGTAGAGATAGGCCGCGACGTGGCGCGCATCGACCGGGCCGATGCCGGTCTCGGGCATCGCGGTCTTGGGATCCACCGATTGGGGATGCTGGATCCACCAGATCAGGTTCTCGGGCGTGTTCGGCAGCACGCCGGCGATATAGACGCGCTCGCGCAACCCCTCCAGCCTCGGCCCCACTTTGCCCCGCGCGAGCCGCACCCCCGGGATGGTGTGGCAGGCGACGCAGCCATAGGCGTGCAGCGCCTTGCGGCCTTTCTCGACATTGCCGCCGGTCAGCTCCTGCGCCGTGCGCACCGCCTCGCGGCGATCGATGTTCCAGGCCAGGCCGGCAGCGGCGAGCGCCAGCCCCGCGGCGGCCAACAGGATCAGGAGCAGCGCGCGGATCATGCCCCTCTCCCGTGCAGCGGCAGGGGCGCGGCGGGCCTGGCCAGCATCCGTCCAAGCGCGAGCAGCGCGGCCGCGGCATAGACCAGGCCGCCCGGGATCCACATGATCAGGCCCGCCAGCTGCTGATCCTCGAGCGGGCTGAGGCCGAACGGCGGAGCGCCTTCGAGCGCGTACCAGCTCTGCGAGGAGAAGGTCATCAGCGCGCCCAGTGCGCCGGTGTGCAGCGCGGTCGCGAAGAGATAGAGCGCGGCCTGCCCCTCGCGGCGACGGTGGGCGGGCGCCTGCATCGCCGCCCAGAACAGCAGGGCGGTCGCGAAGAAGCTGGCGTGCTGCAATGCGTGCAGCACGGGGTGCTCGAGCGCGAACATGAATGGGCCGGGCAGGTGCCATAGCCAGAGGACGACGCCGGAAAGGAGGGTGGCGGGGAGGGGCTGCGGCATCGCCCCGAAGCCCCGTCTGGCCGCGCGAAGGAGCGCGGCTCCCGTGCGGCGCATGCCGAAGGGCAGCGCGGGAATGGTCAGATGCCAGGCGCGCGCATGGACGATGAGGGGCGCTGCCGCGAGCATCAGCAGCTCATGG
>JAREAF010000207.1 GCA_029240475.1 Rhodospirillales bacterium
TCTTTGGGCGCTCGGCCCTCTGGGGACTTGGCCTGGACATTGAGTGCACGGGCATTAGAATTGGGGATCGGTCAAGCTTGCGATGGCCGGCGCAGCCCACGACAGCCATGTACAGCGAGATCACCCGCGACATCCGCATCACCGTCCGGCCCTTCTACCTCGAGGACCAGTCCTCGCCGGAGGAGATGCATTTCGTCTGGGCCTACCACGTGCGCATCGAGAACCAGGGGCCGCAGACGGTGCAGCTGCGCAACCGCTATTGGCGGATCACGGACTCGCTGGGACGCATCCAAGAGGTGCGCGGGGCGGGCGTGGTCGGCGAGCAACCCGTGCTGCGGCCGGGCGAGGCCTTCGAATACACCAGCGGCACGCCCCTGACGACGCCGTCCGGCATCATGGTCGGCACCTACCAGATGGAAACCGAAAGCGGCGAGCTGTTCGAAGTGAAGATCCCGGCTTTCTCCCTCGACAGCCCGCACCAGTCGGTGCGGCTGAACTAGCCCTTTCGAAGCCGAGGACCCCCCGCCAGCCGCCGCCCGGTCGTTTGACGAGACGGCTGAAACGCTCCATCT
The DNA here is from genome assembly GCA_029240475.1 of Rhodospirillales bacterium. Classification (GTDB taxonomy): domain Bacteria; phylum Pseudomonadota; class Alphaproteobacteria; order JAREAF01; family JAREAF01; genus JAREAF01. Next base: position 573 of record JAREAF010000207.1, read on the forward strand.
TCCTGTCGCGAGCTTGCGACAACTCCCGAAGGAAGACCGCCGCCGTGAACGCACCCCGCGCCGTGCCGCTGAAGAACGGCAAGAACGCCAAAGCGAACCGATCGGTCCGGGCCGCGCGCCCCAGCCGTGCGGAAGCGGAAGAGGCGGTGCGCACGCTGATCCGCTGGGCGGGGGACGATCCGGCGCGCGAGGGGCTGCTCGGCACGCCCGATCGCGTGGTGCGGGCGTACGACGAGTTCTTCGAGGGATACGAATCCGATCCGGTCGAGATCCTCACGCGTACGTTCGAGGAGATCGCCGGCTACGATGAGATGGTGGTGCTGAAGGACATCCGCTTCGAATCGCATTGCGAGCACCATATGCTGCCGATCATCGGCAAGGCGCACGTGGCCTATCTTCCCGACCGCCGTGTCATCGGCATCTCGAAGCTCGCCCGCATCGTCGAGGCCTATGCGCGCCGGCTGCAGATCCAGGAGAAGATGACGGCGGAGATCGCCAATGCGATCGACCAGGTGCTGCAGCCCAAGGGCGTGGCCGTCGTCATCGACGCCGCCCATCAGTGCATGACCACGCGCGGCGTGCACAAGCCGGGCGTGAGCATGGTCACGAGCCGCATGCTGGGCGCCTTCCGCGACAACCCCTCGACCCGCCGCGAATTCCTCTCGATCATCGGCCAGACCGCGCTGCCGCTGCAGAACGTCTAGCCTCGCGAAGCGGGCCCGCCAGGCAGTGGACAGGGCCGCGCAAAGGGACCATGATCCCGCGCGCCGGCCGCCCCGTGGCCGCCCATTCGATCCATAGCTCCAGAGCCGCCTCCCCTCGCTCCCGTGGTCGATCTGCGTCCCGTCCTGTTCGTGCTGGGCATCCTCCTGGCCACACTTGCGGCCGCGATGCTGGTTCCGGCCGTGGTGGAAGCGGCGCATGGCGGGCCGGACTGGGGCGTGTTCGTGCTCTCGGCCGGCGTCACGCTCTTCGTGGGCATCGGGCTCTTCCTCGCCAACCGCACCGCGGGGGCTTCGGCGCTCAATCTCCGCCAGGCGTTCGTGCTGACCACCCTGACCTGGATGGTGATCGGCGCCTTCGCCTCGCTGCCCTTCATGCTCTCGCAGCTCCAGCTCGATTTCACCGACGCCGTCTTCGAGACCGTTTCCGGCATCACCACGACCGGGTCCACCGTCATCCCCGATCTCGACGCAGCCTCGCCCGGCATCCTTTTGTGGCGCGCGGTCCTGCAATGGATGGGCGGCATCGGCATCATCGCGATGGCCGTCGCCATCCTGCCGATCCTGCAGGTCGGCGGCATGCAGATTTTCCGCACGGAATCGTCGGACAAATCCGAAAAGATCAAGCCGCGCATCCAGCAGATCGCCGGCACCATCCTCAAGGTCTATCTGACGTTGAGCATCGCCTGCGCCGCCGTGCTGGTCGTCCTTGGGATGCCAGTGTTCGACGCTGTCTGCCACGCCATGGCCTCGGTGGCGACCGGAGGCTTCTCCACCCAAGACGCCTCGGTCGGGCACTTCCGAACCCCGGGCATCGAATGGGCCATTGCCCTCTTCATGTTTCTCGGCGGCACCACCTTCGTCGGAATGGCGCAGGTGGCGCAAGGTGCGCCCCGCGCCTTGCTGGCCGACAGCCAGTTCCGGTGGTACTGCATCTACATCGCCGCCTTCGTCGCGATGGTAACGCTCTGGCAGGTCGCATCTGAGGGACGAGGCCTGTTCGACGCCCTGCGCTCCAGCACCTTCAACGTCGTCTCGATCGCCACCACGACCGGATTCGTTTCCGAGGACTATACGCTTTGGGGCCCGCTGCCGATTGCCGCGTTCTTCTTCCTCACATTCATCGGCGGCTGCACCGGATCGACCGCGGGTGGGTTGAAGGTGTTCCGCTTCTGCATCCTGGGCAGCGTCGCCGGAAAGCAGCTCCGCCAGCTCGTGCATCCGCATGCCGTCGCCTTGCCCAGCTTCAACCGGCGGCCGATTTCCGATGACATCGTCCGCTCCGTTCTGGGCTTCTTCTGCCTATACGGCATGAGCTTCGCGCTGCTCACGCTTGGGCTCGGGGCCTGCGGGCTGGATATCGTGACCAGCCTTTCCTCAGCCGCTCAGGCGCTGGGCAATGTCGGCCCCGGGCTAGGCCAGATCGTCGGCCCGGCCGGGACCTTCGCCACCCTGCCCATCGCCGCCAAGTGGCTTCTGTCCGCGGGCATGCTTCTGGGCCGGCTCGAATTGCTGACGGTGCTGGTATTGTTCACGCCGCGCTTCTGGCGCCGTTGAAGGAGGCGGAGGTGGGCGCACCCAGCGCGGCCGTGCTCGATCTTCTGGACCGGCTCGTCGGCTTCGACACCGTCTCGGCGCGGTCGAACCTGGCGCTCATCCGCTTCGTCGCGGAGCTGCTGGAGCAGCGCGGCATTCCCGTGCGCCTCACCCATCATCCGAGCGGGGAGAAGGCAAATCTCTACGCGACCATCGGTTCGGACGAGCCGGGCGGCATCGTGCTTTCCGGCCACACCGACGTGGTGCCCGTCGATGGCCAGCCCTGGAGCAGCGACCCCTTCCAGCTGAGCCGGCGCGGCACGCGCCTCTATGGCCGCGGCACGACGGACATGAAGGGGTTCATCGCCGTGGCGCTCGCCCTTGTGCCGGAGATGCTGGCCGAGCCGCTCGCGATCCCGATCCATTTCGCCTTCTCCTTCGACGAGGAGGTCGGCTGCGCCGGCGTGCCCCATCTGCTCGCGGAACTCGGCAAGGAGCTCCCGCTGCCCTCGATCGCGCTCATCGGCGAACCGACGGAGATGCGGCCGGTGACGGCGCACAAGGGCATACACGGCTTCGTGACGACGGTTCGCGGGCGCGACGGCCATTCGAGCGCCCCGCAGCGCGGGGCCGGAGCGATCATCCCCGCCGCCGAGGCGATTGCTTTCCTAGGCCGCATCGCGGCGGAGCTGAAGGCGGCGGCGCCCGCGGACAGTCCGTTCGATCCGCCCTACACGACGCTCAATATCGGCACCATAGCCGGGGGCACGGCCATCAATATCCTGCCGCGCGAGTGCCGCTTCGTCTGGGAGTTCCGTCCCATCCCCGAGACCGATGCGGAGGGCTTGGTGCGGCGATACGAGTCACACTTGCGCGACGAGCTGCTGCCGCGCATGCGTCAAACCGCGCCGGAAGCGGACATCCTGAACGAGCGGATTTGCGCCGCTCCTCCCCTCCGGCCCGATCCCCACTCGGCGGCCGAACGGCTGGCCCGCGCGCTCACCGGCGCCAATGCGAGCGGAACGGTGGCCTTTGCCACTGAAGCGGGGCTGTTTCAGCAGAAGGGCATCTCGGCGGTGGTTTGCGGGCCGGGAAGCATCGCCCAGGCCCATCAGCCGGACGAGTTCGTCGAGGAGGACCAGCTTACCCAGTGCGAGGCGATGCTGCGCAAGCTGATCGCAATGGCGCGCCGGGGCGTGTTGCCTTAGCGCGCCTGGATCCAGCGGCCGAGATACTGCGGCATGGTGCGCTCCATCTCGGCGTTCAGCAGCTTGGCGAGATCGTCGGTGATCGCGAACCAGATGCTCTCGCGCTCATTGAGGCTCGCATCCTCGCGAACCGTCCGCGACTTGCGCAGCTCGGCCGTCACCTGCCCGAGGAGCGGGCCGGCGTCGGAGCGGATCTCCAGCAGGACCCCGAGCTCGGCGTCGTAGCGCTCGCTCTGGTCCTTGGTGAAGACTCCCGAAATCCCTTCGGTCTGGCGCAGCCCGACCTCGACGACCTCGGCGCGCTGGATGATGAAGCGCGCGCGGTTCGCGGTCCCGCCCGCGCGCAGCCGGTCGCGCGCCCACCGCTCGGCCGCCTTGGCCGGCGGCAGGGGGAAGAGGTGCTCGACATGCGGCGAGGCGCCGGTCGGCTGGGTCGCGTCGATAATCTCGATCTCGGCGACATCCAGGGTGATCGGCGGCAGGTGCGTCCAGGTCAGTTCGGGGAAGTCCGGCCGCTCGACCGGCAGCGTGCAACTCGCCAGTCCCACAAGGCACACGGCAAGGCTACGGCGCATCAAGCTCGGCAGCGACATGGCTCGACCCCCCACTTCCCGCGAATCAGAGGCCCCGCTTGCGGGTGGCCTCCAGCTCCGCCGGGCTGAAAACGTACCGGGCCGAGCAGAATTCGCAAGTGATGACGCTTTCCCCGTCCGCTTTCATCTCGTCGATGTCGCCTCGCGGCAGCGCGCCCAGCATGTCCGCGACCCGCTCGCGCGAGCAGCGGCAGGCGAAGCGCAGCGCCTGCGGCTGATAGGCCCTGACGCCGTCCTCGTGAAACAGGCGATAGAGCAGCCGGTCGGCCGGAAGATCGGGATCCAGCAGCTCGGCGGTGGTGGAGCTCGCCATGAAGGCGGCGGCGCGGCGCCAGCCCTCCTCGTCGCCGTCGGAGCCGAGCCCGCCCGGATCGGGCATGCGCTGGATCATCAGCCCGCCCGCGCGCCAGCGGCCCTCCGCATTCTTCGCGCCCGCCAGCTTCACCGCGGCTTCCAGCTGCTCGGACTGGCGGAAATAATGGTGGACGCACTCGGCCAGGGTGGCGCCGGTCAGCTCGACGATGCCCTGATACCGCTCCGTGTGCTGGCCCTGGTCGACGGTGAAGGCGAGATAGCCGCTGCCGAGCAGGCGCGGAATCGATGGTTGCGCCGCGCCAGCGGCCGCGATGCCCGCGACCGCGTCGGGATCGAACTGAGCGTAGCCGCGCAGGTCGCCCGCGCTGGTGACGTCCACCACCAGCATCGACAGCGGCCCGTCGCCCTTCGTCTGGAGCGTGAATATGCCCTCGTATTTCAGCGCCGCCGCGAGCAGCGGCGCGAGCGCCAAGGCTTCGGCCAGCACGCTCGCGACCGGCGCCGGATAGGCGTGCCGGGCCAGGATCTCGTCCACCGCCGGCCCAAGCCGGACAAGCCGCCCGCGGATCGCCGATGCTTCGACCTGAAAGGGCTGAACGAGATCGTCGGGCACCCCCGCGGCGCGCTGGCTCATCGCTCCAGGCACCAGCAGAGAATGCCCTTCTGCGCGTGCAGCCGATTCTCCGCCTCGTCCCAGACCACCGATTGCGGGCCGTCGATCACCTCGTCGGTGACCTCCTCGCCGCGATGGGCCGGCAGGCAGTGCATGAAGATGGCATCCGGCTTGGCCTGCGCCATCACATGCGCATCGACCCGGTAGGCGGCGAGCATGTTGTGCCGGTCGGTCACGCCCCGGGCCTCGTCGCCCATCGAGACCCAGGTGTCGGTGACGAGGCAGTCCGCCCCCGCGACCGCGGCCGCGACCTCCGCCGTGACCTTCACCCGCCCCCCCTCCCGCCTGGCCCAGGCCAGCACGTCGGCCGGGGGCGGCAACTCGGGCGGGCAGGCGACATTCAGCTCGAAGCCGAA
>JAREAF010000208.1 GCA_029240475.1 Rhodospirillales bacterium
GGGTCGGCCGGGTCTGGCCGGCGGCATGGCAGCGCTTGACGAACTCGGCGTGCTTGGCCGGGAAGCGGACGGGGAGCCCCATCGCCTCATGCCAGCGGTTGGCGATCGGCGCCAGATGCGGATAGAGCGACTCCCGCAGCTCGGCCACGAGCGGGGGCAGGGGATAGGCGAAGTATTTGTACTCGCCCTGGCCGAAGCCGTGCCGCGCCATGACGATTCGGCTGCGGAACAGCGGGTCCTCGTCATAGAGCCGGGAGGTGCGCTCGCACTCCTCAGCCTGCAGCAGCTTCGGCAGCACCGCCCAGCCCTGCGCGTCGAGATCGCTCTCGGCTCGCTCCCAGCCGATCCCGGCCACCCGGTCGGCCACAGCCTCGGAAGGTGACCGGCGCTTCGCTCTCGCTGCAGAGGTCATGGCTCGGATTCGCTGCTCGTCCTTCCGGGAGAATGGCGTACTCGCCGCGCTCCCGCACTCCGCTTCTTGCGCCTCATAGCCGCTCGATCAGCGCCATGGCGGCCGCGGGCGCGCGCAGCTTCGCGCCCGAGATGAAATAGACGAAGACGTCGCCGCGTTCCGCCCAGCCCTTCGCGCGCTCGGCCCAGCGGTCGAGCTCGGCCGCCTCATAGCCGGTCGGCACCTCCTCGCGGCAGCTCATCAGCCGCGCATAGGTGAAATTCGCCGTCGGCTCCTCGATCTGCGGGAACTTGTCGGAATGGGCGAAGGTGATCGCGACCTGATGCCGCCGCGCGAGATCATGGAAGCGCGGGTCCTCAAAGCTGCGATGTCGCACCTCGAGCGCATGGCGCAGCGGCAACCCGTTCACCTCCCGCGGCAGCAGCTTGAAAAAGGCCTCGACATCGTCGGGATCGAATTTCTTGCTCTCCGCAAGCTGCCAGTTGATCGGCCCGAGCCGCGCGCCCAGTTCGCTCAGCCCCTGCCCGGCATAGCGGGCGACCGATTCCGTTGCCGTGGCCAGCTCCTTGCGGTTGGTGACGTAGCGCGAACCCTTCACCGAAAAGACGAAGCCCTCGGGCGTCTCGTCGCGCCATTTGCGCCAGCTCTCCGGCTTGAAGGTGGAATAGAAGGTGCCGTTGATCTCGATGGAGGTCAGCTTGCGGCTGGCATATTCCAGCTCGCGCTTGTGCGTCAGCCCCTCGGGATAGAAGAGGCCGCGCCAGGGCTCGTAAGTCCAGCCGCCGATGCCGACGAAAATGCGGCCGCCCGGGGCCGGTTTGTTCCGCTTGGTCGCCATGGCGACAAGGCTCGCGCTCCTCCGGGGCGATTGCAAGACCCCGCGCCGTTGCCATTCGCGGGCCGCGCTCCTAAGCTTTTCGCCTCAGCCTGGGAGGGCGCCATGACCGGTTCGGCCTTGATCGTCATCGATGTCCAGAACGATTTCTGCCCCGGCGGGGCGCTGGCCGTGCCGAAAGGGGACGAGGTCGTCCGGCCGATCAACCGGCTGATCCAAGCCTTCGACCATGTCGTCCTCACGCAGGACTGGCATCCGAAGGGTCATTCCAGCTTCGCCTCCAGCCACAAGGGGGGCGCTGCCTTCTCCAACGTCGCGATGCCATATGGCGAGCAGACGCTGTGGCCCGACCATTGCGTGCAGGGCACGCCGGGCGCGGAGTTCCACATCGAGCTGGTCTGGAGCAAGGCGGAGCTGATCATCCGCAAGGGCTTCCGCAGCGCGATCGACAGCTATTCGGCCTTCTTCGAGAACGATCGCGCCACGCCGACCGGGCTCGGCGGCTATCTGAAGGAGCGCGGCCTGACGCGGCTGGTGATGGCCGGCCTCGCCACCGATTTCTGCGTCGCCTATTCCGCGCTGGATGCAGCGCGCCTCGGCTTCGAGGTGACGGTGGCGATGGATGCCTGCCGGGCGATCGATCTGGGCGGATCGCTCACATCGGCCGAGGAGCAGATGCGCGCCGCGGGGGTGACGCTGACGCAGAGCACGCAGCTCGCGGCCTGATCAGCGCCGACCCGGGCCGACGCCCACATAGTGCTGAACCAGGGCTGGGTCGGCATGCACCGCCTCCGGCCGGACGATCGCCCGCAGCATGCCCGTTTCCAGGAACGCGATGCGGTCGGCGACCGACAGCGCCGATTCCACCCGCTGCTCGACCAGCACGATCGCGACGCCTTGGCTCTTCAGCTCGCGCACGGCGGCGAGGATCGCCTGGATCATGCTCGGCATCAGCCCCTCGGTCGGCTCGTCGAGCAGCAGCAGCTTGGGCTCCAGGCAGAGCGCCCGCGCGATCGCGAGCATCTCCTGCTCGCCCCCGCTCAAGGTGCCGGAGATTTGGGTGAGACGGCTCCTGAGCGCGGGGAAGAGCGCCAGCGCCCGCTCGCGCGCCTCATCCCCGCTCCCGCGCGCCATCAACCCGATGGTGAGATTCTCCTCGACCGTCAGCTCGGCGAACAGGCGCCGACCCTGGGGCACATAGGCGATGCCAAGCCTCGCGAACCCATACGCGGGCAGCCGTGTCAGCTCGCGCCCGTCGAGGGTGATACAGCCCGCGCGCGGCTTGATCAGCCCGATCATGGTCTTGAGGAGCGTGGTCTTGCCCGCGCCGTTGCGGCCGAGCAGGCACAGGACCTCGCCCGGCGCGACCTCGAGCGAGATCCCGCGCAGGACCTGCACATTGCCGTAGAAGCAGTCGATGCCGGCGAGCCGCAGGGTCATGAGCCGAGATAGGCCTCCTGCACCTGCGGATTGGCACGGATCTCCTCGGGCGCGCCTTCGGCGAGGATCCGGCCGTTGTCCATCACCGTGATGCGCTGCGCCAGCTCCATGACGACGGCCATGTTGTGCTCGATGAGGAGCACGGTCGCCTCCGCTGCGACGTCGCGGATCAGCGCACAGAAGTGATCGATCTCCGCGTCGGAGAGCCCTTGCGTCGGCTCGTCCAGGATCAGCAGCTTGGGCTTGAGCGCCAGGCCCAGTGCGATCTCGAGCAGCCGCTGATGGCCATAGGGCAGCACGCCGGCCACCACCCCCGCGCGGTCGGCGAGCCCGACACGGCCGAGCAGACGCGCCACCTCCCGATCGAGCGCGCGATGTCCGTGGACGCGCCGCTGCGCGGCGAGCGCGACGTTGTCGAAGCAGGTGAGCCCGCCGAACACGCTCGTGATCTGGAAGGTGTAGGCGATGCCGCGCTGCACGCGCGCCCAGGCGCTGAGCCCGGTGATGTCGCGGTCCTCGAACCGGACCCGGCCCCGGCTCGGATCGATCCGGCCGCAGATCATCCCGACGAGCGTGGTCTTGCCCGCGCCATTCGGCCCGATGATCGCGCGGATCTCGCCGCGGTCGAGCGCGAAATCGACGCCGTCCACGGCCTTGACGCCGCCGAAATGCCGGCTGAGCCCTTCGGTCGCGAGCAGCGTCACGGCAGCCACGGCGCGGCCTTGGCGCGCACCGTCCCGAGAATCCCTTTTGGAAAGACGAGCACGAGAAGCACAAGCGCGACGCCGACCAGCAGCAGATAGGCGGAGGTGTAGCCGCTGATCACATCGACCAGATAGAACATCAGCACGGTGCCGATCAGCGGCCCCAAGGTCGTGCCGACCCCGCCCAGCAGCACCCAGAGCAGCGGCAGGATCGAATATTGGATTGAGGCGAAGGTCGAGCCGACATAGGAGAAGAGGAGCGCATAGGCCGCTCCCGCCGCGCCGGAGATCGCGCCGGAGGCGGCCAGGGCCAGCAGCTTGTAGCGGAAGGTGTGGTAGCCCAGCATGGTTGTGCGCTGCTCGTTCTCGCGAATGGCGACGAGCACGCGCCCGATGGGCGAGCGCACCAGGACGAAGGTGGCCATGAGACAGGCGGCGAACAGCAGCAGCGCGAAGTTGTAGCGCGTGCCGGGGTCGGAGAGGTCGAAGAAGAAGCTGCCGATTTGGTATTGCCGGGAGGCCTCAGGCAGCACGAAGCCTTCGTCGCCGCGCGTGAAAGCGGCGAAATAGAGCGTCGTCAGGAACGCCGCCTGCGAGAACATCAAGGTCACGATCATGAAGGCGACGCCGCTGGTGCGCAGCGCGACGAGGCCGACCGCAACCGCAAGCGCGAGCCCGGACAAGACGCCGATGGCGAAGCCGCTCGCGGCATTGACGCCTAGGAGCTGGACCGCGAGCCCGGCGCCGTAGAGCCCCGCCGCGAACAGCATCGCATGCCCGAGGCTGAGCAGCCCCGTATAGCCGAGCAGGAGATTGTATCCGGCGGCGTAGGAGGCCAGCACGAGGATGCGCGCGAGGTTGCGGTGGTGATAGTCGGGCAGCACGAATTGCAGCGCGAACAGGCCGGCGAGCACCGCCAGATGCAGCAGCAAAGCGCGCCGCGTGCCGGTATGCATCAGGCCCTCGCGCTCCCGAACAGGCCCGAGGGGCGGAACACCAGCACCAGCGCCACGAACAGCGTGGCGATGATCTTGGCCAGGGTCGGCGAGAAGAAGACCGAGATCACGCCGTCGCTGATGCCTATCACGAAGGCCGCGACCAAGGTGCCCCTCAAGCTCCCGAGCCCGCCGATGATCACCGTGATGAAGGAGAGCAGGAGCGGGTCGAGCCCCATGAGGTAATGCGCCTGCTGGATCGGCACGATCAGCACGCCGGCGGTGGCGGCCAGCATGGCGCCCAGCGCGAAGATGCCGGAATAGACGCGCTCGACCGGGATGCCGAAGGCCTGCGCCGTCTCGCGGTCATATTGCGTGGCGCGCATGACGAGCCCGATGCGCGTGCGCATGAGCAGATACCAGGTCGCCGCCAGCAGCGCGGCGGCGGCGGCGATGACCACCAGCTTGTATCCGGAATAGCCGAACCAGGGGAACTGGACGCGAAAGCTGATCGGCGCCGTCACGGGGCGCGCATAGGGGCCATAGAAGGTGAGGACGAGCTGCTGGAGGATGTAGAGCAGGCCGATGGTCGCGACGATGGTCGCCTCGGGCGCGTAGTTGAGGCGGCGCAGCACCAGCCGGTCGGCGAGGAGCGCGACGGCGCCGACCGCGAGCGGGCTGGCGATGAGCGCGAGCAGGAAGCCCAGCGCGGGGCTCGCCGGGATCAGGCTGCTCACGGCCCAGGCCAGCACCGCGCCCAGCATGAAGAACTCGCCATGCGCCACATTGACCACGCGCATGACCCCGAAGACGAGCGAGAGCCCGAGCGCCGTCAGCGCCAGCACGAAGGCGGTGACGGTCCCCTCCAGCAGTGCCAGGAACAGATGCGGGCCGAAGCTCATGCCGGCGGGCTTTTCGATACGAAACCGCCCGGCCGAAGCCGGGCGGATCCGGGCGAAGCGACAGGCATTTGCCGGGTCAGAGCGGCTGGGCGGTGTAGTCCCCCTCCGGCTCGTAGAGCCCGTCCTCGATCGATGTGCGGTGCACGACGTTGAGGCGCTTGCCTTCGACCTTGGAGATGAACTGGTGGCCGAAGGCCTGGTGGAGCTTGCCGTTGAACTGCTTGGCCCCTTGCGGATGCTCCGGCCCTTCCTCGAACGCCGTCATGGCCTCGAGCGCTTCGATGAGCGCCTTCTTGTCCTTGTCGGTCGCCGACTGATAGCCGCTCTGCTCGACCGCATGCTTGATGACGTAGAGCGTCTCCCAGCAGCCGAACATGTGCGAATAGGTCGAGACGTCCTTCGGATCGCCCGTCGCCGCGCCCTTCTCGTCGACGCCGATCGCCTGGCGATAGGCCTTGTCGTGCGGCGTCTGGTCCTTCTGGGCGTAGCGCGGGAAGGCTTCCCAGAAATAGGTGCCCTCGAGGAACTCGAGGCCCGGGCTGGCGATGTCGACCGCCTCGAGGCTGTCGATGAAGCCGAAGACCTGCGGCCGGTTGGAGCCGAAATGCTCGCCCATCTCCTTGACGAAGGTGAGCACGCCGGGCCCGACCATCACGTGATAGAGCACCTCGGTGTCCGCCGGGATCTGCGGGAAATAGCGGGTGAAGGAGGTC
>JAREAF010000209.1 GCA_029240475.1 Rhodospirillales bacterium
ATGAGCGGCAGGGTTGCCAAGCGGGCGAACAGCCCCAGGACCAGCAGGACCGGCATGGACAGCTCCGTGGCGGTGGCGAGCGGGGCGGCGATCTCGGGCGGTAGGAGCGGGACCCGATACTCCTCGCGGAACAGCATGAGGGTGAATTCCCAGCTCGCGATCTTGGTCATTCCCGACTTGAAGAACACGGCGCTCACGCCGACGCGGGCGAGCAGCTGGGTGATCGAGAGCGGCGTCGCTTCGAGCGCGGCGCGCGCGCGTTCGATACGATGGATGAGGCCGGTGGAAGGTGCGGCGGCGGCTTGGCTCGTCATGGTTCGCGTACTCCTCTGTTGCGGGTTGGCAGAACGGAAAATCCGACCAGGGCCTGCTCGGCCAGGAGGCGCCGCAACGCCATGGCCATGTCGAAGAAGGGATCGGCGGCCAGCCCGGCCGATCCGGCCTTCGCGAGGCAGCGGCCGTGGCGCAGGGCGGCGACGAAGGCGAAAGTGGCCGGCTCGACGGACTCGACCTCGATCTCGGCCCCGCGCCGGCGGACGATCAGCCGCGAGCCTTCCGAGCCGAGCTGGATCGGCTCGGCCGGCTTGGGGTCCTGGTGCGCGGCCCAGATCCTCTCGACGGGCCAGAGGGTGCGGATGAGGCGCAGCGAGGGATCCAGCTGCAGCGTGAGGTCGGGATAGTCCACGACCGCAACCTGCCTCAGGCTCTCGGTGGCGATCGGGGCCGCATCGGGAGCGTTCCGCGCCTCCATCACCGCCCATTCGAGCCGGGCGAGGTCGCCCAGATAGGGCAGGGCGCGCGCGGGCTCGAAGGCGCGGATGAAATCGGGGAACTCCGCCCCGTACTCCGCCAGGCACGGCGCGGAGGGCGGATGCAGCCGGATGAACGCATCGGCCGCATAGCCGAAGAAGCGCGCATCGACCACGCGGCAGACCACGGGGAAGTTGGCCTTCAGCGCCTCCGTCAGCGAGGTGAGGATGTGATGCTGGTGGATGCGCAGGCGCGCCTCGGCCTCGCCTTCCTCGCCGAGGATGGCGGCGATGATCTCCGGCCGGCTGCGGCCGAGCACGGCGAGGCGCACGCCGTTCTGAAGGTCAGGCAACTTGAGCATCGAAACTCACTCCGATGGCCGAGGCGCTCCGCACGCGGTCGGCCGCGCGCGCTTCCGCCGCCAGGACGGACAGGGCTGGAATGTTGCTGTCCCACTCGATCAGGGCAGGCGCGTGCGGGAACCGCCGGACGGCCTCGGCGAACAGCTCCCAGACCGGCTCGGCGACGTGGTCGCCGTGATCGTCGATGAGGATCTCGCCGCCGCCATCGATGGGGTTGCGGGCGTGGCCGGCGAGGTGGATCTCGCCCACGGCATCGGCGGGAACGGCATCGAGCCAGCGCAGCGGATCGGCGCCGCAATTGTGTTGGGTGACATGGAGGTTGTTGACGTCGCAGAGGATGCCGCAGCCGGTGGCGCGCACCAGCTCGGCGAGGAACTCCGCCTCGGGCATCGCGCTGTGGCGCCAGCTCAGATATCGGGACGGATTCTCGATCAGGAGCCTGCGGCCGAGCGCCTCCTGCACCCGCGCGACGTTGCGCGCGGTGATGCGGAGCGCCTCCTCGGTGTAGGGCAGCGGCAGCAGGTCGTTGAGATAGGCGCCGCCGGCCGAACTCCAGCTCAAATGCTCGGAGACGAGGAACGGCTCGACCCGCAGCATCAGCGACTTCACGCGCGCGAGGTGCCGCTGGTCGATGCCGTCGGCGCTGCCGAGGGAGAGGCCCACGCCATGCAGGCTCACGGGCCGGTCGCGCCGGATGGAAAGGAGGGCGGCCGCGGCCGAGCCGCCGCCCATGTAGTTCTCCGGATGCACCTCGACCCACGGGGCCGAGGAGCGCCCCGCAACGACCTCCTCCAGGTGCGGCGCGCGCAAGCCGATGCCGGTCAGCGGCGGAAGGCAGCGGTACCTGGTCTGGAGGAGGGTCATGGCGTGGTCCTCGGCCTTTCTGGGGAGAGGGGCTGGGTGCTCGTCAGGCCTTCGGCGAGACCGAGCCGCCGACGATCCGCTCGCAGCTGCCGGCCGGGACGTAGATCCACGCATCCGCCTGGCCGTCCCGCCGCGAGGTGCCGGCGCAGGAGGAGTTGTTGGTCTGGCAGTCGTTCTTGCCGGCCTTCACGACGCCGTAGCACTTCTCGGCCTTGAAGGTCGGGGCTTCAACGGGCTCGGCATTGGCGATGGTCGGAACGGCTAGCGCGGCGACCAGCGCTGAGGCGGCGATCATGGAAAACTTGGTCATCGGTCTTTCCTCCTGATGTTCGGTTCGAGGTTTCGCGTGGGCCCGGCGTCGGCACATGCGATCGTTCCGGCCCTGGTTGGAAGCCTGCCAGCGGCCGGCGCGCGGCTGAAATGCCGTGTTCTCATTGTTTCGATAGAGGCGCGGCATCAGGTGCGGAACGGGCATAAAAAAGCCCCTCCGCTTCAGGAGCGGAGGGGCAGGGGAGCGCCGGGGAGGAAGGGCGCCGAGAAAAGCGGCGGAGGCTAGAGATAGGCGGTGTGGAGGTCGATCGTGGACTCCTTGCCGAGCCGCTCGAGATGCGCGGACAGCCAATCCTCGGCGGCGGCGCGGCCGGCATCCTTCAGGTAAGTGAGGAACTCCCAGTCCGCGTTGAGCTTGCTGGCGACCGAGAGCTCGGACATCGCCTTCTCGTTGGCGATGCCGTGGACCAGCATGCGCTTGAGGCTGGTGCTCTCGACCTCGCCCTCGTCGATGAGCTTGGTGACGAAGCTGATCGCGCGCATCTCGCGCATGAGCGAGGAGTTGAAGCTGATCTCGTTGATGCGGTTCAGGATCTCGGCGGCGCTCTTCGGCAGCTCCTCGCGCGTGATCGGGTTGACATGCACCACGATGACGTCGCGGCTGTCGCAGCCATAGATCAGCGGGAAGATCGCCGGATTGCCCATATAGCCGCCGTCCCAATAGGCCTCGCCGTCGATCTCGACCGCCTGGAAGATGAAGGGCAGGCAGCCGGAGGCGAGCACGGCATCGGGGCTCACCTCGTCATTGTCGAAGACCTTGATCTTGCCGGTGCGCACGTTGGTGGCGGAGAGGAACAGCTTCACCTTGCAGCGGCTATGCCGAAGCGATTCGAAATCCACCGTCTGCAACAAGACGCGGCGCAGCGGATTGAGATTGAGCGGATTGAATTGATAGGGCGAAAGAAGTCGGGTCAGCAGGTCGAAGGCCAGGAAGTTGGGCGAGAATTCGAGATTGCGCAGCCCCATCAGCTTCTCAAGCGGGGTGGGTTGCAGCGGGCTGAAGGCGGCGGCATGGCTGATGCGCCGCCAGAAATTCGCGAGCGCCGTCTTCGCCCCCTCGCGCCCGCCCAGGGTCATGCCATAGGCCAGCACGCAAGCATTCATGGCGCCGGCGCTGGTCGCGCTGATCCCCTCGATCTCGATCCGCTCCTCATCCAGGAGCCGGTCGAGCACGCCCCAGGTGAAGGCGCCGTGTGCGCCGCCGCCCTGGAGGGCGAGATTGACGGTGTGGGTGGTCTCCGAAGCAACGCGCCGGGAGGTCCTCTCTCCGGCTTGCGGGCGCTTCAAGGCGGCGGTCAGCATCTGGTCTCTCCCTGGCGTCTTCAATGTGCGGTCCAGCCGCCGTCGACGGGCAGCGCGGCGCCGGTGATCGACTGGGCGGTCTCGCCCGCGAGGAAAGCGGTCAAGGCGCCGATCTCCTCGACGGTGGCGAAACGCTTGTTCGGCTGCTGGGCGAGCAGCACCTTCTTGACGACCTCCTCGCGCGGCAGGTTGTGGGCGCGAGCCTGCTCGTCGATCTGCTTCTCGACCAGCGGCGTCCAGACATAGCCCGGGCAGATCGCGTTGGCGGTCACGCCGAACTCCGCGCCCTCGAGCGCGACCACCTTGGTCAGGCCGATCACGCCGTGCTTGGCGGCGACATAGGCCGACTTGAAGGGCGAGGCGACCAGCCCATGCGCGGAGGCGATGTTGACGATCCGGCCCCAGCGCCGCTGCTTCATGCCGGCGAAGGCGGTGCGGATCGCGTGGAATGCGGCGCTCAGATTAAGCGCCAGGATCTGGTCCCACTTCGTGGCGGGAAATTCCTCGATCGGCGAGACGAACTGAATGCCCGCATTGTTGACGAGGATGTCGACCGACCCGAACCGCCGCTCGGCCGCTTGGACCATGCCGACGACCGCGTCCGCGCGCGTCAGGTCCGCGCCGTCATAGGCCACATCGACCCGATGGCGTTCGGCGATCTCGCGCTGGATGCGCTCGATCTCCTTGGCTTCGCCGAATCCGTTCAGGAGCACATTGGCGCCAGCACCGGCGAGCGCCTGGGCGATGCCAAGGCCGATGCCGCTGGTCGATCCGGTGACGATCGCGCTGCGGCCGGCGAGGGTGCGGCCGCCGGCTCCGGCCTGCTGCGTGGATTGCGCATTCATGATCTCTGATCCTCCGAAGTTGTCGGCGCCGCCTATTCTTTAGGACTACGCCCGTTCGCCTTGCTTTCTCTTGGGTCACACTGTCATGGCGATTTCATGGGTGGAAATGCCGAAACCGTATTATTTTCATGAGCGCAGATTATCGGAGTTGGGAGTCTCGGCGCCGATGGAGATGCACCAGATCCGGTATTTCCTGGCCGTGGCGGCCGAACTGAACTTCACGCGCGCGGCCGAGCGCTGCAACGTGACGCAGCCCGCGCTCACCCGCGCCATTCAGAAGCTGGAGGAGGAGCTGGGCGGCCTCTTGTTCCGTCGCGAGCGGAACCTGACGCACCTCACCGACCTCGGGCAGCTGATGAAGCCGCATCTGGAGCAGGTGCTGAAGGAGACCGACGTCGCCAAGAGCACCGCGCAGAGCTTTCTCAAGCTCAAGGATGCGCCGCTCAACCTCGGCATCATGTGCACGATCGGGCCGCTGCGCTTTGTCGGGTTCCTCAACCGCTTCCGGATGGACAATCCCGGGATCGACCTGGCCATGGTGGAAGAGACGCCGGGGCGTCTCGCAGAGCTCCTGATGGAAGGCAAGCTCGACGTCGCGGTGATGGCGCAGCCCAGCGCGTTCGACGAGCGCTTCGTGGTGCAGCGGCTCTATCGCGAGCGGTTCGTCGTGGCGTTCCCGCCGGGCCACCGATTTGAAGCGCGCAACGCGCTGACGGTCGAAGACATCGCCGGCGAAAGCTATCTGTCGCGCATCAATTGCGAGTATCGCGACCATCTGCGCTCGATCTGCTCGGAGCGCCAGGTCGAGATCCGGGTCACCTATCGAAGCGAGCGCGAGGACTGGATCCAGACCATGGTCACGGCGGGGCTGGGCATCTGTTTCCTGCCGGAATATTCGCCGGTCTTGGCGGGATTACGCTGCCGTCCCCTGGTGGACCCCGAGGTCGCGCGCGAGGTCTGCCTCGTGACCGTCGCCGGCCGCCGCTACTCGCCCGCCGTGGCGACCTTCATAAAGGCGATCCGCGCTTATCGCTGGCCGGAGGAAGAGAGGGCCGAGGCGGCCTTGCGCGCCGCTCCCGAGTTGGCCGAACCCGCCGAATCCGGCCGGCGCTACTGACCGTCCTTCGGCCCGATCGGCTGCGGCTAGGATGTCGCCGAGCGGCTGCGGGTAGGATCGGGGCTCTAGCCCTTTCCCTTGCCGCCGCCTTTGCCTCCCTTGTCTCCGCCCTTGCCGCCGGAGCCGCCCTTCCCGCCGCCGCTGTCACCCCCGCTGCCGCTATTGCCCCCGCCGCCGCCGCCGTTCCCGTTGCTGTTGCCCCCGCCATTGCCGTTGCTGTTGCCGCCGCCGTTCCCGTTGCTGTTACCCCCGCCGCCCGAGGAGCCCCCGCCGTCGCCCGACGATCCGCCGCCCGAAGAGCCACCCCCGCCGCCGCCTGAAGATCCTCCGCCGGACGAGCCGCCGCCGCCCGACGAT
>JAREAF010000210.1 GCA_029240475.1 Rhodospirillales bacterium
ACGCTCTTCCGATCTCATGTCCGCCGGGCGCATCGTCGGCGACCTGCCGATCGCCGAGGCGACGGTCGAGCGGATCGGGCTCATGATGACCGGGGCGGAGGCGGCGTGATCCGGCTCCGGCTCGAGCGGCGCGAGACGGCGCCGGCCTGGCTCAAGCTTGCGCTCGCCGTCGGCGCCATCCTCCTCACGCTCCTCATCTGCAGCGGGCTCATCCTGCTCGCGGGCGCGCCGGTTTTCGAAGCCTATGGCCGCCTGTTCCTGACGCCCTTCTCCAGCCGCTTCGACACGGTCGAGACCGCGGTCAAGGCAGCGCCGCTGATCCTGACCGGCCTCGCCGTCGCCGTCGCCTTCCGCGCGAAGTTCTGGAACATCGGCGCGGAGGGCCAGCTGCTCGCCGGAGCCATGGCCGCCGCCTTCATCGGCGGGCGCGCGAGCCTGCCCGACGCGGCGCTGGAGCCGCTGATGATCCTCTCAGGCGCGGCGGCGGGCGCGGCCTGGGCGCTGCTCCCGGCATTCCTGCGCACCCGCTACAAGGTGGACGACGTCGTCACCACGCTGCTGCTCAATTTCGTGATGTTCTACGGGATGACGGCGCTGCTCGACGGGCCATGGAAGGACCCGCTCTCCGGCTATCCCGATTCGCCCGACATCCGCATCGAGGCGGAATTCCCGGTGCTGCTGCGCGCAACGCGGCTGCATCTCGGCATCGTGATCGCCCTCGCCGCGGCGCTGGTCGTGTGGTTCGTCATGAACCGGACCGTGCTCGGCTTCTCCATCAAGGCGGTCGGCGAGAATCCGCGCGCCGCCGCCTATGCCGGCATTCCCATCGCGCGCGTGATCTTGACGACGGCGGCGATCTCCGGCGCGCTCGCGGGCCTTGCCGGCGTGGGCGAGGTCGGCGGCGTGCATTTCCAGGTCATGGCGGGGCTCTCGCCCGGCTACGGCTATACCGGCATCGTGATCGCGATGCTGGCCGCCCTGAGCCCGCTCGGCGTGGTGCCGGCGGCCGTGTTCTTCGCCGTGGTGATCACCGGCGCGGAAGGCATGAGCCGCGCGACCGGCGTGCCGGTCTATCTCGCCGACGTGATCCAGGGCGTGGCCCTCATCTGCATGCTGGCGGCCCTGCTCTTCACCCACTACCGCATCCGCGCGGTAGGCCGGCCGGCGGCTCCGGCGATCGGCGCCGCCCCGGCGCCGCATCGGCGGGTGGCGGAAGGATAGAGCGCCCGATGGACGAGTTTCTGGCGCAGATCTTCCAGGTCGGCTTCTTCGCCGCGCTGATCCGCATCGCGACGCCGCTGATCCTCGCCACCATCGGCGAGCTCTATGCCGAGCGCTCGGGCGTGCTCAATCTCGGCATCGAGGGCACGATGCTGCTGGGCGCGATGGCGGGATTCAGCGTCGGCTATTTCAGCGGCAGCCTGTGGCTCGGCGTCGCCGCGGCGATGCTGGCCGGCATGGTCATGGGCCTGATCATGGGGCTCACCACCGTGACGCTGGGCCTCTCGCAGCACGTGTCGGGCATCGGGGTGACGCTGCTCGCGACCGGGCTCGCCTTCTTCTTCTACCGGCTGATCTTCGGCCAGCCCTCCGTGCCGCCGAGCGTCAAGCCGTTCCAGCCCGTGCCGCTCCCGCTGCTTTCGGATATCCCCGTCATCGGCCCGGTGCTGTTCAACCAGTTCGCACTGAGCTACCTGGCGCTGCTGCTGGTGCCCTTGACCGCCTTCCTGCTCTATCGCACGCCATGGGGCCTCGCGCTGCGCACGGTCGGGGAGAATCCGCGCGCCGCGGACGCCGGCGGCGTGAATGTCGCGACGATGCGCTATCAGGCGCTGGTGATCTCCGGCGCGCTGATGGGGGCGGCGGGCGCGTTCCTCTCGATGGCGCAGTTCAACGCCTTCACCTTCGGCGTCGTGTCCGGCCGCGGCTGGGTCTGCATCGCGCTGGTGGTGTTCGGGATGTGGAGCCCATGGAAGAGCGCGCTCGGCGCCTTGCTCTTCGGCTTCATCGACGCTTTGCAGCTGCGCCTCCAGGCGGGCGGCGCGTTCCACCTGCCCTATCAGGTGTTCCTGATGATGCCGTTCGTGCTGACGATCGTGGCGATGGCGATGGTCTCGCGCAATGCGCGCGCCCCCGCGGCGCTGCTCGTTCCATTTCGAAAGGAGGAGCGGTGATGCTCGACCTCCTGATCCGCAACGCCGCCCTGCCCGACGGGCGCACCGGCATGGACATCGCCATACAGGGCGGGCGCATCGTCGAGGTGCGGCCGCAGATCGGCGCGCAGACGCGCGAGGTGATCGACGCCGGCGGCCTGCTCGTCACGCCGCCCTTCGTCGACAGCCACTTCCACATGGACTCGGCGCTCAGCCTCGGGCAGCCGCGGCTGAACGAGAGCGGCACGCTTCTCGAAGGCATCCAGATCTGGGGCGAGCTGAAGCCCGACCTCACGGCCGAGGCGATCAAGGCGCGGGCGCTCGCCTATTGCCGCTGGGCGATCGCGCGCGGCACGCTCGCCATCCGCAGCCATGTCGATGTCTGCGACGATCGGCTGCTGGCGGTCGAGGCGCTCCTCGAGGTCAAGCGCGAGATGCGGCCCTGGCTCGACATCCAGCTCGTCGCCTTCCCGCAGGACGGGTTCCTGCGCTATCCCAAGGCGCGCGAGAATCTGATCCGCGCGCTCGATCTGGGCGTCGACGTGGTCGGCGGCATCCCGCATTTCGAGCGGACCATGGCCGAGGGCGCGGCCTCGATCGCCGCGCTCTGCGAGATCGCGGCCGAGCGCGGCCTGCTCGTCGACATGCATTGCGACGAGACCGACGATCCGCTCTCGCGCCACATCGAGAGCCTCGCCTCAGAGACGCAGCGGCATCGGCTGCAGGGCCGCGTGACCGGCTCGCACCTCACCTCAATGCATTCCATGGACAATTACTACGTCTCCAAGCTCCTGCCGCTGATGCGCGAGGCGGGCGTCAGCGCGGTCGCAAACCCGCTCATCAACATCACGCTGCAGGGCCGCCACGACAGCTATCCCAAGCGGCGCGGCATGACGCGGGTGAAGGAGCTGATGGCGGCCGGCATCAACACGGCCTTCGGCCATGACTGCGTGATGGACCCGTGGTACGGGCTCGGCAGCGGCGACCTCTTGGAGGCCGCGCATATGGGCCTGCATGTCGGGCAGATGACGGGCCTCGCCGAGATGCGCGCCTGCTTTGCCGCGGTGACGGCGAACGGCGCGCAAGCGCTGCATCTCGACGGCTACGGGCTGGAGCCCGGCTGCCATGCCGATCTCGTGCTCCTGCAGGCGCGCGATCCGATCGAGGCGATCCGCTTGCGCGCGGCGCGCCTGAAAGTGATCCGGCGCGGCGAAGTGATCGCCGAGAGCGCGCCGCATGCCACGGAGGTGCGCCTGGGCGGCGCCGTCACGCGTGAGGATTTCTTCTGGCCGAAGCCTTAATCCTTCGAGCCTGCCGGCTTCCGCCACTCGAAAACGGCGATGAGGCAGCCGGTCTCGGTCCAGGAATTGTGGCGCGTGCCGGCTTCGTAGCTGACGAAATCGCCGCGCCGGAAGACGCGCCCGTCGCTGTCGGTCAGCTCGCCCTCGAGGATCAGGAATTCCTCCATGCCCGGATGCTCGTGCGGGAGGGTGACGGCGCCGGCTTGCATGCGCATGAGGTAGCAGCCCTGCCCGGTCTCGCGATCGTAGCTTATCGGCAGCCAGCTCATCTCCGGCTGCACCGGGCCTTCGAGATCATAGGGGAGAAAATCGTCGGCGGTGTTGCGCACCAGCCGGCCCGGCACATTGCTGCTCATGGCGGCACGGCATAGCGGAGCGCAGGCGCGGATCGCAAGCGCGCTTCGGGTTTAGTCTGCGCTCAGCGGTAATAGACATGCGCGCCGATGGTGGCGAGGCGGCGCAGCTGAGTGCGCCAGGCGGGCGAGACGCTGGTGGTGTGGAAATAGAGCGCGCCGTTGGTGGGGTCGGGCGCGCCATGGATCATCTCGCGCGCGATCGTGGCCGCGCGGATCCAGGCGTTGACGTCCTTGGGCTCGTCCCCGCGCCCGTCGCACCACCAGGAGAACTGGCAGTCACGCCCATTCGTGCCGCCCTGATGCACCACTTCGCAGACCGTGTTCGGGAATTTCGGGCTCTTGACTCGGTTGAGCACCACCGCCGCGACCGCGCGTTGGCCCTGCTCGCTCTCGCCGCGCGCCTCGAAATAGATGGTCTTCGCCAGGCATTCGAGCTCGACCTGGTCCTTCGGCTGCGCGGTGATGGTCACGTCCGGCTCGGGCTCGACATAGGCGGCGACCGCCGGCTCCGGCGGCGGCGGGCTCGCGCATCCGGCCAGGAGCGCGGCGAGTGCGAACGCGAATCGGGCTGCAGACCTTGCGTGCATGACCGAAGCCTAATCCAGGCAGCACCCACCAACGCGTTAACGCGCGGGCGCGTTGCCCTCGCGAAAATGGGGATCGTGCTCGACCGAAATTCCGAACAAAATCGAGGCGAATACGGCGCGAGCGGCCGTGCTCGAAATTGGAGGCTCACAATGTTCAAGGAATTCAAGCAGTTCATCATGCGCGGCAACGTCATCGACCTGGCGGTCGGAGTGATCATCGGCGCCGCCTTCGGCCGGGTCGTCGCATCGCTGGTCGAGGACATCATCATGCCGCCGATCGGGGTCGCGCTGGGCGGCGTCAACTTCTCCGACCTGTTCATCACGCTTTCGGGCGGCGAGTACCAGTCGCTGGCCCAGGCGAAGGAGGCCGGAGCCGCAACGATCAATTACGGGCTCTTCATCACCACCGTCATCCAGTTCCTGATCGTCGCCTTCGCGGTGTTCATCCTGGTGCAGCAGGTGAACCGCCTGTTCCGCCGCGCCGAGGCGAAGGGCGAGGCGGCGCCGCAGCCGACGCAGGAGGTGAAGCTGCTCTCGGAAATCCGCGACCTCCTGGCCGCGCGCCGGCCCTGAACAGAAAGCGCCCTCTCCGTTGCCGGAGAGGGCGCATCCGAGTTCTATGAGGCCGGGAACTTAGATCACGCCGCTCCGGCCATAGCCGCGGCCGCGCGTGTTGTCCTCTGCCCAGTATTCGGAGAAGCCGTAATAGTCATAGACCTTCTGGCCCAAAGCCTCGTTGCCGAGGTCGGGCGGATTGTCGGCATCAAAGCCTGGCGCGTTCTCGAGCCGATCCTTGTCGATCTCGACCACAAACGCTTCCCAATCCTTGTTGTAGTCCAGCGCCCGCCAGGGGAGCGGGAACAGCTTGTCGCCCATGCCCAGGAATCCGCCGAAGCCGAGCACGGCATAGCGGACCTGGCCGGACAGCTTGTCGATCATGATGTCCTCGACGCTGCCCAGCTTCTCGCCTTGCGCGTTGCAGACTGGGGTGCCCTGCACCATGCTCGCGGAGATCACCCGCCCGCTCGCGCTCTCGCCGAGTTTCGCCATCGGTTGCCTCCTTACCAGTGCGTTGGGATTGCCTGGGAATCCAACATCGGCGAGCCGAAGGGGTTGCGACCTTCGGGCACGCGAAGAGCCGGTCAGGGCTTGGATTCGGGCGGCGCGAGCGGCGGCATGGGCTCGGCCGCCGCCGCGGTCGCGAGTTGCGCCTCGTGCATCCGCTTAAGGCGGGAATGCGCGCGGATGCTGAGCGGGATGTTGGCGATATAGGCGAGGCCGATCAGGATCAGGGTGATCCAGGTGGCGCTAATGAGAAGCCCCGCCAGCACCCCGACCGCCAGCAGCGTCGGGACGATGAGATGGTGCGGAACCCTGACCTTCTTGAAGGAGTATATCGGCAGCTTGCTGACCATCAGCCCGGCCACGACCAGCATCACTGGCGCGACCAGGGCCGGATGCCGGAACACGGTGTCGCCGAGCTCGAAGCTGAGCATGATCGGCAGCAAGGCAAGGCCCGCGCCG